>JBDTQN010000099.1:0-8274 GCA_039932215.1 Pseudolysinimonas sp.
TCGGGCAGGACCAGATCGTCACGATCCGCCCCGACTCGGTCGAGGTGACCGACTTCGCCGGCAACCCGGTCCCCACCCGCGAGTTCGAGGTGGCGTGGGATGCGACCGCCGCCGAGAAGGGCGGCTGGCCGTCGTTCATGAAGAAGGAGATCAGCGAAGAGCCGGAGGCCGTGGGCAAAACCCTGCTCGGCCGAGTGCACGACGGCAAGGTCAGCCTTCCCGAACTCGACGCGATCAGCGACATGCTGAACGACATCGACCGCATCATCGTGATCGGATGCGGAACGGCTGCCTACGCCGGGATGCTCGGCCAGTACGCGATCGAGACCTGGTCGCGGGTCCCGGTGACCGTCGAGCTCTCGCACGAGTTCCGCTACCGCGACCCCGTGCTGACGCCGCGCACCCTGGTCGTCTCGGTCAGCCAGTCCGGCGAGACCATGGACACCCTGATGGCCGTCAAGTACGCCAAAGAGCAGGGCGCCCGCACCCTCTCGATCTGCAACACCCAGGGGTCGACCATTCCGCGCGAGTCCGACGCGGTCCTCTACATCCACGCCGGTCCCGAGGTCGCTGTCGCCTCGACGAAGGCGTTCGTGGCGCAGGTGACTGCCCTCTACCTGCTGGGGCTCGACATCGCCCAGCGCCGGGGCGCGCTCGACGCGACGCAGATCGCCGAGTACATCGAAGAGCTGCAGAACATCCCGGCGAAGCTCGACTCGGTGCTCGAGTCGACGGCGTCGCGCATCGCGGAGTTCGCGCCGTGGTTGGGCGACACCCAGTCGGTGCTGTTCCTCGGGCGGCACGTCGGCTACCCGGTCGCGCTCGAGGGCGCTCTCAAGCTCAAAGAGGTCGCGTACATCCACGCCGAGGGCTTCGCGGCGGGCGAGCTCAAGCACGGTCCGATCGCTCTCATCGAGCCGGGCCAGATCGTCATCGTTCTGGTGCCGTCGCCGCGCCACGAGAACACGCTGCACCCGAAGGTGGTGTCGAACATCCAAGAGATCCGTGCCCGCGGGGCTCGCGTCATCGCGGTCGCCGAGGTGGGCGACGTCGCGGTCGCGCCGTACGCCGACGAGGTGATCCGCATCCCGTTCGCCGGCCCGATGTTCGAGCCGATCCTCGCGGTGGTTCCGTTGCACATCTTCGCCATGGAACTCGCGACGGCCAAGGGCCTCGACGTCGACCAGCCCCGCAACCTGGCGAAGTCGGTCACGGTCGAGTAGCGCGCTGCCACAATGACCCCATGAGCATCGCGGGCATCGGCGTCGACGTCGTCGACCTCAAACGCTTCGAGCACGCGCTCGTGCGCACGCCCGCGCTTCGCGACCGCCTGTTCGCCGAGAGCGAACGAGAGCTGCCTCTGCGTTCTCTCGCGGGCCGCTTCGCCGCGAAGGAGGCACTGATCAAGTCGCTGGGCGATTCGACCGGTGTGCAATGGCACGACATGGTGATCGTCAGCAACGACCTCGGCAACCCCTCGTTCGTGCTGTCGGGTGGCACGGCCGACATCGTCGCCAAGCTCGGGATCACCGACATCCACGTCTCGATGTCGCACGACGCGGGCGTGGCGGTCGCGCAGGTCATCACGGAACGCGCATGACCCTGCGCGAGGCCCGCATCGACCTGGGCGCTGTGCGGTCGAACGTCGAGGCCCTGCGTGCCCTCGTCGCGCCCGCCCAGACGATGGTCGTGGTCAAGGCCAACGCGTACGGCCACGGTGCCGTCGGGGTGGCGCGCGCAGCGGTGGATGCCGGGGCCGACTGGCTGGGAGTGGCAGATCTGGATGAGGCGCTCGCCCTTCGCGACGCCGGCATCGCTGCGCCGGTGCTGGCCTGGCTGCACGGAGCATCGACTGACTTCGCGCCGGCCGCCGCGGCATCCATCGATCTCGGCATCAGCACGCTCGACCAGCTCGAGCGTGCGGCTGCCGCGGGTGCGACGGTGCAGCTCAAGCTCAACACCGGCCTGAGTCGCAACGGGTTCGAGCCCGGCGAGGCCCCGGCTGCGTTCGCCCGTGCCGTGGAGCTCGGCGTGCACGTGCGAGGGGTCTTCTCGCACCTGTCGAACACATCGCGTGCCGACGACGATGCGCAACTCGCGCTGTTCGAGTCGTTGGTCGCGCAGGCGCGGGATGCCGGGCTGGCTCCCGAGCTGCGGCACCTGGCCGCGACGGAGGCCGCCATCGCGCGCCCCGAGCTGCGATTCGACCTGGTGCGGGCGGGCATCGGCGTCTACGGCCTGCCCGCCGCCGACGGCATCGACGTCGCGGCCCTCGGTCTCCGGCCCGTGATGACCCTCGCCGGGTCGATCGCGGCCGTGCGCCGGGTTCCCGCAGGCGCGGGCGTGAGCTACGGGTTCACCCACCGCACGTCGCAGCCGACCACGCTTGCGCTGGTGCCGCTGGGCTACGCAGACGGTGTCCCGCGTGCGGCGTCGTCGCGCGCCGAGGTGCTCATCGGTGGAACCCGGTACCCCGTGGTCGGGCGCATCGCGATGGACCAGTTCCTCGTCGACGTCGGGGACGACGCCGTGACGGTGGGGGATGAGGTCGTGCTGTGGGGCGACTCCGCGACGGGGGCGCCGTCGGCCGAGGAGTGGGCCGCGTGGGCCGACACCATCAACTACGAGATCGTGACGCGGGTGGGGCCGCGCGTGCCGCGGGTCTTCGCGCCGTGATCGTCGCCGACTCCGACGCGATGGAGGCCCTGGGCGCCCGTCTCGCGCCGCTGCTGCGCGCGGGCGACCTGGTCCAGCTCGACGGCGAGCTCGGCGCGGGCAAGACCACCCTGACCCGCGGCCTCGGCGCGGCTCTGGGTGCGCGCGAGGCGATCACCAGCCCGACGTTCGTTCTCGCCCGGGAGCACCCCACGGCATCCGGAACCCCCCTTGTGCACGTCGACGCCTACCGCCTCACGTCGGCCGCCGAGCTCGACGACCTCGACCTCGACTGGGATCACTCGATCGTCGTGGTCGAGTGGGGTGCGGGCAAGCTCGACGAGACGGCCGATCGGTTGGTGATCGAGATCGAGCGTCCGGCGGGCGGGGATCCGCTGGCCGACGAGTCGCCGCGCTCTGTACGTGTCACCGGCGTCGGCGACCGCTGGGCCGACGTCGATCTGCTGGTATCAAAGTGATACCATCGAGTCATGGCCATGACACTTCGACTCACCAACGATCAGGAGCAGGCACTCGCTCTGCTGGCTGAGGCCGACGGGGTGAGCAAGCAAGAGGCGACTGTCCGGGCGATCATGGACGCCGCGTCTCGCCGCCTTCGGGCGGATCGCGTGGCTGAGCTGTCTGCCTCCGGCCGCGAGCGCTACGCCGCTCTGCTCACTCGCCTCGCCGAGTGACGGAGTACCTCGCGCTGGATGACCTGCTCGCCCTGTGCCGCGATCTCGGCGTGCAGGTGCGAGACGGCGGGCTGCTGCACGCGGCGGCCGAACGGCCGACGACGACGATCTACGGCTCTGACACGTACCCCGACCTGCACTCGAAGGCGGGCGCGTTGATGCAATCCCTCGCCCGCAATCACGCCCTGCTCGACGGAAACAAGCGACTGGCCTGGCTGGCAACGGTGGTCTTCTACGGTCTCAACGGGATGGTGGTCGATGCTCCCGACGACGAGGCGTACGACCTGGTGATCGGGGTGTCGACCGGTGACATCGATGTCGACGAGATCGCCGCTCGCCTCACACCGTGGGCGCACACCTCGGCACCGTCCTAGGCTCGAAGCCGTGCTGCTCGCCATCGACACCTCCGCCGGCACGAGTGTCGCCGTGGTCGATGCGGGGTGCGTGCTCGGGCAGGCCGAAGAAGCGGATACCCGCGGGCATGCCGAGCACATCGGCACGCTGATCCAGCACGCACTCGCTGAGGCGGGCGCTCGCCCCGACGAGATCACGGGTGTCGTCGCCGGTATGGGACCCGGACCGTTCACTGGCCTCCGGGTCGGGATCGCGGCCGCGCGCGCCTTCGCGGCCGGCCGCGGCATCCCGGTGCACCCGGTCGCCTCGCACGACGCCGTCGCGTACGGCCGCACCGCTCCCACTCTGGTCGTCACCGATGCCCGCCGTCGCGAGGTCGCCTGGACCGCCTACGACGGCGACCACACCGACGGCCCCCACCTCGCCCATCCCGAAGAGCTGGCAACCGCCGTCGAGGGTTACGCCCGCTACGAGCGCGTCGATGCCGACCGGATCAGCGCCGCATCCCTCGCGCTCGTTGCCGAGCAGCGCCTCGCCGCCGCGCGCCCCACCGGCCCCGATCAGCCCCTCTACTTGCGCGCACCCGACGTCACCATGCCGGGCGCCCCGAAACGGGTGACCGGATGACGTGGCAGCTCAGGCGGGCGACAACCGACGATCTCGATCCGGTGATGGTGCTCGAGAACGCGATCTACCCCGACGACGCCTGGTCGGCCCAGAACATGGCGGCCGAGCTCGCCAATGCGCACGCGCATTACCTCGTGGCCGTCGACGGCGCGGACGATGGCGCACACGCGATCGTCGGGTACGCCGGCCTGCTCGCGCCGATCGGCACCGGGCAGGGCGACATCCAGACCGTGACCGTCGCACCCGAGGCGCGGCGGCAGGGGCTGGCGCGCACGCTGATGCTGCAGTTGATCAACGAGGCGCGGCGACGCGGGGCCGAGGAGCTCTTCCTCGAGGTGCGGGTCGACAACGAGTCCGCCCAGGCGCTGTACCGCGAGCTCGGATTCGAGACCGTGTCGGTGCGTAAGCGGTACTACAAGGGCGGGATCGACGCGCTCACCATGAAGCTCGTCGTGGCCGCGCCGAAACTGGGCCTGGCATGACCGGGCCGCTGGTGCTCGGCATCGAGACGAGTTGCGACGAGACCGGTATCGGGATCGTGCGCGGCACCACGCTGCTCTCCAACACGATCGCCAGCTCCATGGACGAGCACGCCCGGTATGGCGGCGTCGTCCCCGAGGTCGCCGCCCGTGCGCATCTCGAGGCGCTCACCCCGGCTCTGGACGCCGCGCTCGCCGAGGCAGGCGTCACCCTCGACGAGCTCGACGCGATCGCCGTCACCAACGGCCCCGGTCTCGCCGGAGCGCTCATGGTCGGCGTCGGGGCCGCGAAGGCCCTCGCTGTTGCGCTCGACAAGCCGCTGTACGCCGTGAACCACCTCGTCGGCCACGTGGGAGCCGACCTTCTCGACAGCGAGCCGCTCGAACTGCCGACCATCGCGCTACTCGTCTCTGGCGGCCACACCAGCCTGTTGCTCGTCCGCAGCCTCACCGACGATGTCGAGCTGCTCGGCGAGACCATCGACGATGCCGCCGGCGAAGCCTTCGACAAGGTTGCGCGGCTGCTCGGGCTTCCGTACCCCGGCGGTCCCGAGATCGACCGGGCGGCGGCGACCGGCGATCCGGCCGCGATCCGGTTCCCGCGAGGCCTCACGCTTCCGAAAGATCTCGACCGGCACCGGTACGACTTCTCGTTCTCGGGGCTCAAGACCGCGGTCGCGCGTTGGGTCGAGGCCGCTCGGGACCGGGGGGATGAGGTCCCGGTTGCGGATGTCGCGGCGAGCTTTCGCGAGGCGGTTGTCGATGTGCTGACGGCGAAGGCCATCGCCGCCTGTGCCGACCACGGCATCCCGCGCCTTCTGCTCGGCGGAGGAGTGATCGCCAACGCGCGCCTGCGGGCTGTGGCGACCGAACGCGCCGCCGCCGCGGGTGTCGCGCTCCGCATCCCGCCACTGGCTCTGTGCACCGACAACGGCGCCATGATCGCCGCCCTCGGCGCGCGCCTCATCGCCGACGGGCATGCTCCGTCTTCGCTGGACTTCGGCGCAGATTCGACACTTCCGGTCACGACCGTGCAGTCTTGACGTATGACCGACTCGCAGAACGCTCCGTACGCGCCGCCGTACGCGCCCTACGGCACGACCCCCTACGGCGCCCCGCTCGTCCCGCGCACCAACACGCTGGCGATCATCGCGCTGGTGCTCGCACTGACGGTGCCCATCGGCGGCATCATCTGCGGGCACATGGCGCTCGGGCAGATCAAGCGCACCGGAGAGAGCGGCCACGGGCTGGCGCTCGCCGGCGCGATCATCGGCTGGGTCTACACCGGCTTCATCGTGCTGTACCTGATCTTCGTTTTCGTCGTCATCTTCGCGAGCATGGGCGTCGCCGGCGTCTCGACACTCGTGACGTGAGTTGACGACCCCCCGCGCAAGCCGTTGACACCCCCCGGTGCGGCTGAAAGCATCAAACCGCGACAACCGATATCCAAGAGGAGCACGACATGACCGATACACCTCCCACTCCGCCGACGCCGTCCACCCCGGCCACGCCTCCGGCCGCCGCGCCCGCCGGCGCCTACGCCCCGGCCGCTGAGGGCCCGAAGCAGACCCAGAGCCTCGTCGGCTTCCTGCTCGGCGTCGGCAGCATCGTCTTCTCCGGCCTCGGCCTGATCGGTGTCGGTCTCGGTATCGCGGCGATCATCGTCACCAACAAGGCGAAGAAGTCCGAGCCCGGTGCCCCGGCCTGGATGCACACGGCCGGCACCATCACCGGCATCGTCGGAATCATCCTGAGCATCATCGTCGGGGCTCTCGTGCTGTTCAGCGCGATCCTGCCGCTGATCCTCGTCGGTTCGTACGGCGGCTACAACTACTGAGCACCTCACGAAGCCGGGCATCCACGGATGCCCGGCTTTCGTGCGCCCGGAGCCGGTTTCGCCAGTCGCTAGAGCCGGTCGGCGAGCAGCGCGACGCGGTCGCCCGCAACCCTGGTGAGAATGAGCGTCGCGCTCTTCGACCCTCGCAGCCCCAGCTTGTGCCGGAAGGTCGCCGGGTCGATATCGACGCCGCGCTTCTTCACCTCGAGCACGCCGATGTCACGTAAGCCCAGCTCGCGCTTGAGCGTCTTCACGTCGAGCGGGAACCGCTCCACCACCTCGAACGCCTGCCCGAACGGCGTCTGAGGCGGCTCGTCGCAGGTGATCCAGGCGATGGTCGGGTCGATCATGCGGCCGTCGAGCCGACGGGCCAGGTCGCCGATCAGGCGGGCTCGGATGACCGCGCCGTCCGGTTCGAGCAGGTAGCGCCCCAGCGGCGCGACCTCGACGTCGGCGCCGGCCGCCTCGGCCGTCAGCTCGTGACTACCCGTGTCGTTCAGCACCAGGGCGGCGCGATGGATACCGGAGCGGGCCACCGCTCCGAACCAGAGCACCAGCTCGACCACCTCGCGGTCGACCGACACCCATTGCGCCTCGCAGTTCTCGGGGATCAGGTCACGGTCGAGTCCCGGCCCGAGCTTGATACCGGTCGGCTGGTCACCGGCGATGCCGAACGCCCAGTCCAGGCTCGGCGACCACAGCGCCGGGTCGTCGAGCCGCCGATCCCCGTCGCGGCGCGCAGGATCGAGCCACACGCCGCCGACAGCAGAGAGGTCTGCGCTTTCCGCATCCCCCAACTCGACCTGCGCCGACGAAAAAGGGCTCAGGTTGTACGTGGCGACGGCTGCGGTGACCTCGTCCCGTTCGACGGCGACCACCCCGAGGTCGAGCGCGGCGAACGCCATCGCGTCGGCGCCGATGCCGCAGCCCAGGTCGGCCACGACATCCACTCCCGCCTCTGCGAACCGGCCGGCGTGCAGCGCGGCGACGCGCAGCCGGGTCGCCTGCTCGAGGCCCTCGGGGGTGAAGAGCATGCGCGAGGCGAAGTCGCCGAACTTGGCGACGCCCTTCGCGCGCAGGCGCGCCTGGCCCAGCACCGCGGCGACCAGAGTGCCGGAGTGGCCCGCGGCGCGGAGCCGAGAGACGCTGCGTAGCACGTCGACGCCCGACGCGATCGGCCCGACCTCGTCGAGCAGCCGCAGGCCCTCGGGCGAGAGCAGCTCGCGCAGCTCGGCGGGGTCCATGCGTTCACGCTAGCGGGCGTTCGCCCGGGACTGGCACTCGCGTTGAGAGACTGCTAACGAAGGCCTATAGTTGTCCTGGCACTCTCGATGTGAGTGTGCCAATCCAGTCTTAGAAAGAGGTCATCCGTGTCGGTCTCCATCAAGCCGCTCGAAGATCGCATCGTGATCAAGCAGCTCGAGGCGGAGCAGGTCACCGCGTCGGGTCTCGTGATCCCCGACACCGCGAAAGAGAAGCCCCAAGAGGGCGAGGTCGTCGCGGTCGGTCCGGGTCGCATCGACGACAACGGCAACCGCGTTCCGATCGACGTCGCCGTCGGCGACATCGTCATCTACTCGAAGTACGGCGGCACCGAGGTCAAGTACGGCGGCGACGACCTGCTCGT
>JBDTQN010000100.1:0-8217 GCA_039932215.1 Pseudolysinimonas sp.
GAGCAGGGTCACGACATCAAGCTCTACGACTACGTCGAGCACACGCTCTCCGAGGGCGGCGACGCCCTCGCGGCGGCGTACGTCGAGTTGCAGGTCGGAGACAAGCGTCTCTGGGGCGTCGGAATCGACGGCGACATCTCCACGGCATCCCTCAAGGCCGTCGTCTCCGCCGTGAACCGCGCGATCCGCACCGAGGTGCTGGTCGGCGTCTGAGCCGGTTGCTTTACGGCAGGCGGATGTCGCCCGTGCCCGGTTCGATCGGGCGCGTGCGACGCCGCAGCGCCACCTGCTCCGGCAGCGTCCACTTGAACAGCACCGCCAGAACGCGCACCACGAACGTCAGCGCCACGCACACGGTCGCGGCGACCAGGATGTTCGCGCCGAGCGAGACGGAGATCACCAGGCTGGTCGTCCCCACGAGCGCTGCCACCGCGTAGAGCGAGCCGACGCTCATCAGCGCGATCGGTACGTTCAACAGGACGTCGCGCAGGATCGAGCCGCCCACGGCCGAGATCACGCCCAAGAAGATCGCCGGCACCTCGGGCAGCCCGAGTGCGAGGGCTTTCGTCGTGCCGATCGCGGCGAACAGTCCGATGGTGAGCGCGTCGAGCACGGTGATCAGGTGCCGGAGGCGCGCGAAGAGCCGTTCGAGCAGCATTCCCACCAGCGCGGCAGCCGTCGCCACCGGGAGGTACCAGTTGCTGTCGAGCGCCGCCGGTACCTGACCCAGCAAGACGTCGCGGATGATGCCGCCGCCGAACCCGGTCGCGATGCCGATGATCGCGACGCCGAGCAGATCGAGTCGCCGGTCGCGGAACTGCCCCGCGAACAGTGCCCCCTGCAGGCTGCCGATTCCGACGGCGAGGAGGTCAGCCCACAGTGGGATGGTGAACAGCGCGTCGGTCACGCATCATTCGTAGCACGCTGACCACGATCAAGAACACGCCCAGCACTGCGACGAACCCGTTGCCGACGATCAGGAAGGCTGCGTCGGCAGCGCTGGCGTGTTCGAGGTGGCCGGCATGAAAGACGAAATGCGGGATCGCATAGATCGTGTACGCGATGCCGGCCGGCAGCACGAAGCCCCCACGCGGCCTGACGAACGCGACCACGAGAAGCGCTGCGATGCCGAGGGTCGCCCCGCCGAAGTCGCGGGCGAAGTGCTCGCTGAAAGGCGGGGTCTGGTCGACGGTCGGAAAGTTCTCGTAGAAGCTCTGAGGCGCGAACTGGTTCCAGGCGCCGACGAGCAGTTCGTTGAGGGCGAGCAGGCCCAGCGCGATGCGCAGTACTACGGTCACTTCGCGGCCTCGCGTGCGGCAAAGGTGGCGAACGTCTCGGTGCCGTAGCCGGGCAGCGGCGTCATGTGGTGGCCTTCGCGAAACGCGCGGATGGTCGCCCCACCCAGGCGCAGCATCCGGATCTTCTGGCGGGTGCCGTGAGCGCGCTGCCACTGCTCGGCGAATTCACGCAGGTGCAACCGTTCCGGACCGCCGATGTCGGCGACGCGTCCCGCCGGTGCGGCCACGGTGAGTTCGGCCAGTCGTGCGGCGACTTCTTCGACCGCGATCGGCTGGTCGTCGATGTCGAGCACTGTCATCCACGGCCAGCGGCGCTGCGGGCGCAGAAACTGCGCAACGAAATCGTGGAACTGCGTCGCCCGCAAGATCGTGAACGGCACACCCGACTCGGCGATGAGGCGCTCGCACACCACTTTGTCGCGGTAGTAGCCGTAGTGGATGTGGTCGACACCCACGATCGAGATGAACACGAAGTGCGACACGGTCGCGGCACTCGCGGCGTCGAGCAGACGACGGGTCTGCTTGTGGTCACGCCAGCGGGTCGTCGCCAGGTGGACGACCGTATCGACGCCGTCGAGCGCAGCGGCGAGCCCCGCCCCGCTGGAGAGGTCACCCACCCGTCGACCGTCGCCCGCGTGGCGACTGAGAACCTGGACGTCGTGGTCGGCAGCGCGCAGCGCGGCCGCGGTGGGGCGGCCGAGTGTGCCGGTTCCGCCCGTGATGAGAATGGTCATGCCAGCTAAGACCGGGTCAGGCGCCGATTCGTGACAGCTTGTTCGGATTCAACACGTTCAAGAAGCGTTGGATGCCGTGGGGCCCGATCTCGACCGTCCAGATCGCGATCGGTATTCCGTCGCGTCGACCGACGAACGCCCATTCGCCGTTCACCTGGATCGGCGCGTTCTCGACGTCGTTCGCCAGCTTCTCGAGCACACCGAGCAGGAACTTGGCGACCCGCTCGCGTCCGACGACCGGCTTGCGCGCCGCCGTGACGACACCGCCGCCGTCCGACAGGGCGACCACGTCTTCAGCGAGGACAGCCTCGAGTGCCTCGAGGTCGCCGTTCTGGGCGGCCGCGATGAAAGCGGTCAACAGCCGGCTCTGCTCGGCGGCGCTGATCGGGACGGCCCGCTCGCGATCGAGGTGCGCCCGTGCCCGGGTCGCGAGTTGCCGCGCATTTGCTTCGCTGGTCTCGAGGACCTCAGCGACCTGACGAAACGGGTAGTCGAACGCTTCGTGCAACACGAACGCGGCGCGTTCGGCCGGCGTGAGCCGTTCGAGCAGCGTCAGCACGGCCAGAGACAGCGCCTCGTTGCGCTCGGCGCCGAGGGTCGGATCGGCCCCGGTCGCCACCGGTTCGGGCAGCCATGGTCCGACATAGACCTCACGCCGGGCACGAGCGGAGTCGAGCGCGTTGATCGCCAGCCGTGTCACGGTCGTCGCGAGAAAGGCGGCCGGCTCGCGCACCGCCGAACGGTCGGTGCCCTGCCAGCGCAGCCAGGCATCCTGCACCACATCGTCGGCCTCGGATGCCGTCCCCAGCATCCGGTACGCGATGCCGAACAGGCGAGGGCGCACCGACTGGAAGGTCTCGAGGGTCTGAGTCTCGTTCACAGCCGCTCGAACAGCCCCGGGTAGTCGACGACCACGCCGTCGAGATCGACCTCGATCTCACGACTGAAATCGCCGTCGAGCGACTCGAAGAGGTACCGATCTTCGTCGAGGCGCGTGTAGCGCTGCTCGTCGAGGGTGACCTCGAGGTCGGGGAACGAGACGTAAGCCACGGTGACGTCGGCCTCATCGTCGATCGCCAGATCGAGCCGGCGGATCGGCAAGGTGTTGGTGAACGGCGTGATGGCCAGGTCGATGTCGATCGCGTCGCTCAGGTCGGTTCGCACCTCGCCGTCGACCTCCCAGCCGCCTTGGCCGTCGAACGTGATCGTGAGGGTGCGCTCCCCCGCAAGGGCTTCGAGCTGCAGTCGCCGGAACGTCCAGTCGCGCTCGGCAGTCAGTTCGTAGGCGTACCGGCCGCGTGCGGAGTCGAGCACCGACGACGCGCGGACCATCCCGCCCTCCTCGAGCCGCAGGCGTTCGAGCCCGTCGTACTCGAGGCCGCGCCACACGTAGTCAGCCACGTCCGTCAGTTTGACAGACGGGCAGGGGACAATGGAGCGAACAGAATGGATACCGAGTGCCCACCTACCGTGACGAAGCCGTCGTGCTGCGCACGCACAAGCTGGGTGAGGCCGACCGCATCGTCACGATGCTGAGTCGTCGCCACGGAAAGATCCGGGCTGTGGCGAAAGGCGTCCGGCGCACGGGCTCGCGCTTCGGCGCGCGGCTCGAACCCTTCATGGTGATCGACGGTCAGTTCTATGTCGGCCGCACCCTCGACATCGTGCAGCAGGCAGAGTCGGCGGGGTCGTACGGCGCCGACATCGTCGACGACTATCCGCGGTACACGGCCGCGAACGCGATGGTCGAGGCCGCCGACCGGCTCACCGAGCACGAGGCCGGGCTGCAGCACTACCTGCTGCTCGTCGGGGCGCTGCGGTCGCTGTCGAAGGCCGAGCACCCGCCCGGACTCACGCTCGACTCCTACCTGCTGCGCGCTCTCTCCATCGCCGGATGGGCGCCCAGCTTCATCGACTGCGCCGTGACGGGGGCACCCGGCCCGCACAGCGCGTTCGTCCCCCAGCTCGGCGGGGTGGTCGCCGACTCGGTCGCGCCGCCCGGTGCAGCGCGACTCGACGCCGCGACCCTCTCGCTGCTCGGCGCCCTCTTGTCGGGCGACTGGGACGCCGCGAAAGACAGCGACGAACGCACCCGCGATCAGGCGTCGGGTGTGACTGCCGCCTATACCCAGTTCCACCTCGAGCGCGGTCTGCGCTCGCTCGAGCTGCAGGACCGCGTGTCATGAGCCCCGTGCCCAAAACGCACAAACACGCCGTCGACTTCAAGCCGATCGACTGGACCGGTCTCTACCCACCGGCCATGGCATCCGGAACCGTGCCCGAGCACGTCGCCATCGTCATGGACGGCAACGGACGGTGGGCCAACGGCAAGGGCCTCACGCGCGTCGAGGGCCACAAGGCGGGAGAGGCGGCGCTGCTCGACGTGGTGGCCGGGGCCATCCAGATCGGGGTGAAGCACCTCAGCGTGTACGCCTTCTCGACCGAGAACTGGAAGCGCAGCCCCGACGAGGTGCGCTTTCTCATGGGCTTCAATCGCGACGTGCTGCACCGCCGTCGCGACCAGCTCAACGAGTGGGGGGTGCGGGTGCGCTGGGCCGGGCGCAAGCCGCGACTCTGGCGTTCGGTGATCGACGAGCTGCAGTTCGCCGAGCGGCTCACCCACTCCAATTCGACCCTCACCCTGACCATGTGCGTCAACTACGGGGGCAGGCAAGAGCTGGTGGATGCCGTGCGCGGCATGGTCGCGACCGGTGCGCCCATCACCGAGAAATCGATTCAAAAGCATCTGTACACGCACGACCTTCCCGACGTCGACCTGTTCGTGCGGTCGTCGGGTGAGCAGCGCACGTCGAACTTCATGCTGTGGCAGTCGGCCTACGCCGAGATGGTGTTCCTCGACACGCTGTGGCCCGACTTCTCGCGGGAGCAGCTGTGGGAGGCGGTGCAGCTGTACGCCAGCCGCGCCCGGCGTTTCGGCGGCGCCATCGACGCGCCCAGCGCCTGAGTCAGGCGGCGGCTTTCTCCTTCTGCCACGGACGAGTCACCAGCGCCCAGATCGCGACCGCCGCGATCGCGTAGGCGAGGTAGAGCCCGATCCACACACCCAGTTCCAGCGGAACGCCCTCCCAGGCGAACGGCATCGGCATGAGCACGAAGAAGAACCCGACCAGCCCGACGGCGTAGGCGGCGGCCCAGATCACCTTGTTCCAGCTGAAGATGTCGAAGCCGGTCATGCCGCGCAGTGGGAACAGCGCGATCGGGAGCACCGCGATCCCGCCGATCGCAATGGCCGACAGCGTCTCTTGCACGAAGAGCACACCGACCGACGGTGAGTCGCCCGCGGCCGCCGAGACGATCGCGTAGACGATCCATGACAGCACGCCGACCACGAACGAGTAGCCGAGTCCGAGCAGCGCCACGCGCGCCCTCTGCGCCGTGGCCAGCGTGGCTCCGATCACGACGCCGGCGACCAGGCCGAACACGATTCCCGGCTGAAACCCGGTGACCCGCGAGAACAGCACCGCGGCGACCACGAGCAGCAGACTCGCGGGAGCGAATCGCAGGTGCGCCTTCACGTCGGGGGTGGTGCGCCGCAGGAACAGCAGCACCAGCGCCCAGCCGACCGCGACATCCACAACGAAGGCCAGCAGAATCGACCCGAAGATGCGCAGACTGCCGAGCGGATCGAGTCCGAAACGCGGGTCGACGAACGCCGAGATCAGGCTCGCCACCACCACGCCCGCCGCGGCCACCGGCCACCCGCCGAACTTCTGCAGCACGGCGGGCAGGTTCGATGCGCGACGGCGCACGCGCCCCCACCACTGGCCGACGCGGTCGGATCCGTGCTCGGCGGCCGTGTTCAGCAGGTGGGCGGGGAAGGCGACCAGCAGCACCAGAACGACGGTGAGCCCGACCGCCCACAGGATGTTGGCGGGGCGGGCAGCATCGGCGACCGTCGGCAGGGTACTCAGCGTGCCCGGATCGTCGGCACCGGACTGGCCGGGGGAGACCACCGGCGCCGCGATCGGGCAACTGCGGTCGATGACGCACGGATCGCCGCCCGAGACCGTGCCGCTGATCGTGGCGGTGAAACTGACCGTCGTGGTGCCGTTCGCCTCGCCGAGGCATGGTCCGTTCGCCGTGCCCGAGCCGCTCCGCACGATGCTGATGCCGTCGGCGTCGGCATCGACCACCATCGGGCCCGGCGTCGCCCAGAAGTTGCCCGAGCAGACGTCACCCCACTCCGACATCGAGAACTCGCCGTGCCCGTCGACAAGCACCAACCGTTGACCCTGGGTCAGATCCCAGTCGTAGCCGTTGCCGAACATCGTGCCCGTGAACACGCACTCACCGCTGCCGCAGTCGACCTTCGCCGTGACCGGGTATGGCCCGGAACCGCCGCCCGACCCGCCGCTGACGCCGCCGACCGTGCTGCCTTCGCCGCTGTACTCCACGAATGAGGGGATCGGCTCGGTCGCGTGAGCGGCCGTCGCGGCGCCGGCCATGCCTGCCGCGAGCAGGATGACGGCGGCGATACGTGAAACGGAACGCACGGTTCTCCGCTCGGGTCAGCCCAGCACTGCCACGGTTGGCGAAAACCTACACCTGCAGAAGTCGCCGCACCACGATGGGAATCTGCACCTCCACCGAATCCCACGCACGAAACCTGCGTCACGGGCCACTTTCGCGCAGTGGTCTCTTGTCAGCGGGCGTCGCTCGCCGCAATGCTCGACAGGTGACCAGTGCTGCCCTCACCGATGCCATCGACCAGTTCACCAACGTCCGCGGATATCTGGCCGCCGCATCCATCGGATTGCCGCCCAAGAAGGCTGTCGCGGCGATGCGCGCCGACCTGAACGCGTGGGAGCAGGCCGATCGTGACCCCATGGGGTACGACCCGATCGGCGAGCGCACCCGCGAGCACTACGCGCGCCTCGCGAACGTGCCGGTGTCGACGGTGGCGATCGCATCCCAGACCTCCACGATCGCGTCCGTCGCCGCGGCGGCCGCGCCCGACGGTGCCGAGGTGGTCTGCGTCGAGGGCGACTTCACCTCGATCGTGTTCCCGTTCCTGCAGCGCGGCCTGAACGTGCGATCGGTGCCGCTCGAGGCGGTCGCCGAGTCGTTGACCGACGAGACGTGGATGGTGGTGTTCTCGCTGGCGCAGTCGGCCAACGGCCGCATCGCCGATGTCGCCGGCATCGTCGAGGCGGCCGCGGCGCACGACGTGCTCACCTTCTGCGACTCGACCCAGGCGGCGGGAGTGCACCCGTGGGACGCGTCGCTGTTCGACGTCACGGCGTGCCACCTCTACAAATGGCTGTGTTCGCCGCGGGGGGTCGCGTTCATGACCGTCAACGAGCGCGCGGGCGCCCTGCTGACGCCGATCCACGCCGGGTGGTACGCCGGTGAGGACCGGTGGACGAGCATCTACGGGCCCACGATGAACCTCGCGTCCAATGCCCGCCGGTTCGACGTCTCGCCCGCCTGGCAGGCGATGGCGGGAGCCGAGCACGCGGTCGAGCTCTTCGCGGGTCTCGACATCGCCGAGGTGTGGGAGCGGACCACCGCGCTCGGTGACGCACTCTGCGACGGCCTCGGCATCCCGCAGCAGCATCAGGCGATCGTCACCTGGCCCGACGAGTCGGGCGACGACGTCAAGAAGCTCATCGACGCGGGCATCAAGGTGTCGGGCCGTGCCGGGCGCCTGCGTGCGTCGTTCCATCTCTGGAACGACGAGAGCGACGTCGAGTGGGTGCTGAGGGTACTGAAGGCCTGACGCGCCGCCGGTAGGCTCGACGGGTGGCAACGCCGAACCCTCTCGACTCGATCATCTCTCTCGCCAAACGCCGTGGATTCGTGTACCAGGCGGGGGAGATCTACGGGGGTTCGCGCTCGGCCTGGGACTACGGGCCGCTCGGCACCGCGCTGAAAGAGAACATCAAGCGCGAGTGGTGGAAGTTCATGGTGCAGAGCCGTGACGACATCGTGGGCATCGACTCGTCGGTGATCCTGCCCCGCCAGGTCTGGGAGGCATCCGGGCATGTCGAAGTGTTCAGCGACCCGCTCGTGGAATCGCTGCACACCCACAAGCGGTACCGCGCCGACCATCTGATCGAGGCGTACGAGGCCAAGCACGGGCGCCCGCCGGCCAACGGCCTCGCCGATATCAACGACCCCGACACCGGCCAGCCCGGGTCGTGGACCGAGCCGCGCAACTTCTC
>JBDTQN010000101.1:0-8215 GCA_039932215.1 Pseudolysinimonas sp.
TCTTGTCTTCAGAGACGTAGCTGCTCAGCCCGTCGGAGCAGAGCAGCCAGCGATCGCCGGAACGCAGCTCGTGGATGGCGGTATCGATCTCGGGCGCGGCGTCGACGTCGCCGAGCACCCGCATCAGCACCGAACGCCGTGGGTGGACCGCCGCTTCCTCCGCGGTGATCCGGCCGGAGTCGACCAACCGCTGCACGAACGTGTGGTCGGCGCTGATCTGTTCGAGCCGGCCCTCGCGGAACCGGTAGATGCGCGAGTCGCCGATGTGGGCCATGGCGATCTTGTCGCCGACGCGCAGGATGCCGCTCACCGTGGTGCCCATGCCGGTGAGCTCGCTGTGCTCGAAGACGGTCTCGGCGAGGATGGAGTTCGCGGCGATCAGCGCGGACTGCAGCGCGAACTCGGCGTCTTCGGGGGAGGCGTACTCGCCGTCGGCCTCGGCGACGCGCTTGGCCGCGATCGCCGACGCGACGTCACCGCCCGCGTGCCCGCCCATCCCGTCGGCGACGACGAAGAGGTGCGTGCCCGCGTAGCCGGAGTCCTGGTTGTTGGACCGGACCTTGCCGACGTGTGAGACGGCCGCGCTCGTGGGCGTGGGGGTCGTGGCCACCGGTTACCGCCGGAGCTCGAAGCTCGTCGTACCGATCGTCACCGGTGTACCCAGCGGCACCGGCGTCGGCAGGGTCACCCGCGACCCGTCGAGGAAGGTGCCATTGGTCGAGTCTAGGTCTTGGATCACCCACTGGTCGTTCCACAGCATGAGGCGCGCGTGGTGCGTCGAGGTGTAGTCGTCGCGGATCACGAGGCCCGATTCGCCCGAGCGGCCGATGGTGAGCTGCTCGCTGGGCAGGTCGATCTCGACGCCCTCGCGCGGTCCGCTGGTGATGACGAGGCGCGTGGCCGTGCTGGCCCCGGCGTGGGGCGGTGCCCGGTGCGCGGTCGGCTCCGTGGCCGGGGCGGCGACAGCAGGCGTGGATGCCACGGCTGCGGCCGCCGGGAAGCTGGCGGCCGCCGGGGCGGGCAGGCGCCGAGCACGCTGACCGAACAGATCGGAACGCAGCGCGTAGACGATCGCGAACACGAACGACCAGAGCAGCACCAGGAATCCGAGGCGCAGCAGCAGCAGGGTCAACTCGCCCATCAGTTCACCGCCGCCTGAGCCAGGACCCGGAAGACGATGCGCGTGCGGCCGATCTCGATCACCGAGTCGGGCGGCAGCGGGGCCTTCGACAGCGGCTGACCGTTGAGCTTCGACCCGTTCGTCGAGCCCAGGTCGTTGACCTGGCCGCGGGTGCCGTCCCACAGGATCTCGACATGCTTACGAGAGGTGCCCGTGTCATCCACCGTCACGTCGGCCTCGGAACCGCGCCCGATGATGGTGCGACCCTTCGTGATCGGGTAGCGCTTGCCGCCGATGTCGAGCACCGGGGTCCAGGCGACCTCGCCCTTCACGTTGACGGAGTCGATGCGCACCAGACCGTCGCTGAGGCTCGGGTCGCGTTCGAGCTTGATCGAGATGCCGCCGGCGAAGGCGTAATGCTGCGCCGTCGCGTGCTGCTGCACCAGCTGCGTGAACTCGTCGATGAGGGCCGGGCCGAGGGTCGTCATGCGCTCGTGGTCGCCCGGTGCGAGACGCACGGTGAAGGTGTTCGGCACCAGGATGCGGTCGCGCGAGACCACGGCAGCCTTGGTGTCGAGTTCGCGACGCAGAGCCGCGGTGACCTCGAGGGGCTGCAGACCGCTCTTGAAGGTCTTGGCGAATGCGCCGTTGACGACGCGCTCCAAGCCCTTCTCGAAGTTGTCCAGGATCCCCAACAGACTCCCTCTCGGTCATGCGATGAACGTTTCGATGTTAGTCGGCGAACCTGGCGAAACCCGGGCGCGGTTCGAGGTGATAAAGTCGCTGAGTTGCGCGCGCGAGTGGCGGAATTGGCAGACGCGCTGGCTTCAGGTGCCAGTGCTCGCAAGGGCGTGGGGGTTCAAGTCCCCCCTCGCGCACACGACGATGGCCTCGGTCTTTGACCGGGGCCATCTTTCATTTTCTTCTGGCGCGCCCTGTGGGCGCCGCGGATGTTCCGGATGTCAGGTTCCGCTTCTCTGCGGACATTAACGAGTAGGGCGGTGTCTCGCCGCCTGTCCGTTGTGTCCGCACAGACCGTTGACTTCAGGAGTGCGACTTGGGAATCCGGATCATCGCTGTACATCTCGACGGGGGCGATGAGCATGAACACATCGCCGAGGTCGAATGGAAGAACCTGGAATGGGGCAACACCGGCGAGAGCTCGGTCGACGCGCTGATCCGCTGGCTCGACGAGGCAGAGAACGTGGCCGTCGTAGGCAGGGCCAAGGTCGACGTGGTCAGATCGCCGACCGGATCGTCGTGGTTGCAGGCGGTCAGGGACGGGTTCTGGACGGACGAGCTGCTGGCTCTTCCGCGGTACTAGCTCCGCGACGGGCAATCAGCAGCCCGAACGCCAGCGCCACGAAGAACATCAGCACGCCGTAGACCGCGGCGGGCAGCTGCATCTGCTCGCTGCCGATCACGCTGACCGCGATCACGATCGCCAGCGTCGCGTTGTGGATGCCGATCTCGAACGCGCTCGCCACCGCCTGCCGGCGCTCGACGCGCAGCAGCCGCGGCACGAAGAACCCGATGGTGAGGCTGAGCGCACAGAAGAGCAGAGTGATTCCGGCGAGGGCGCCGAGGTTGTCGAAGAACAGCTCCCGGTTGGCGATGAGGGCACCCACGATCACGATGGCGAGGATCACCATCGAGGCGATCCGCACCGGCTTGTCCATGGCATCCGCGAACTTCGGGGCCAGGCGACGGATCACCATGCCGATCGCGACCGGGATCAGCACGATCGCGAACACCTCGACCGCCTTCGAGAACTGGATGCCGAGGCCGTCTTCGCCGGGGAGGAAGTAGCCGATCGCGAAGTTGGTGATGAGGGGCAGCGTGAACAGGGCGATGATCGAGTTGATCGCCGTGAGCGTGATGTTCAGCGCCACATCGCCGCGGAACAGGTGGCTGTAGAGGTTCGCCGTCGTCCCGCCGGGCGACGCCGCCAGCAGCATCATGCCTACCGCCAGGATCGGCGGCAGCTGGAACAGCAGCACCAGCCCGAAGCACAGTGCCGGCAGCACCAGCAACTGGCAGGCCAGCGCGATGAGCACCGCCTTCGGGTGCTTCGCGACGCGGCCGAAGTCCGACAGCCGGAGCGAGAGCCCGAGGCCCAGCATGATGATGCCGAGGGCGACGGGGAGTGCGATGGTGGTCAACGCTGATCCCATGGGCACAGCGTGGCAGAGCCGCTAGCGTTGCGCCATGGTGCCCGTCCCGAATCTGCTGGCATTCCTGCTCGCGTCCGTGCTGCTGATCATGCTGCCCGGCCCGAGTGTGCTGTTCGTGCTCGGCCGCTCGATCGCGCTCGGCCGACGCGGCGGCCTGCTCAGCGTCATCGGAAATGCGCTCGGGATGCTGCCCGCGATCGCCGCGGTCGCGCTCGGTATCGGGGCGCTCGTCGCGCAATCCGTGGTGGTCTTCACCATCGTGAAAGTGGTCGGAGCGGCCTACCTGGTGTTCCTCGGCATCCAGGCGATCCGGCACCGGCGCGAGCGCGCGCTGCCCGACCCGTCGGCGGTGCCGAGGTCGACGTTCCGGCTGCTGGCCGAGGGCTTTGTGGTCGGAATCACCAACCCGAAGACGATCGCGTTCTTCGTCGCGGTGCTGCCGCAGTTCATCGCGCACGACGCCGGATCGATCCCGCTGCAGCTCGGCGAACTGGGACTGATCTTCTTCGGCCTCGCCCTGATCATGGACAGCATCTGGGCACTCATCGCCGGCACCGCGCGCGACTGGTTCGCGAAGTCTCCGAAGCGGGTCGAGCGGCTCAGTGCCGCGGGCGGCGGCATGATGATCGGGCTCGGCGGCGTGCTGCTCGTGACCAGCACCGAGCACTAGCCGGGTGAACTAGCCCGCCGTCACCCGCACCGTGTGGTAGCCGGTCGCACCGTCGGGCAACACGTCGGCGACCGCACCGGTCTGCACCTCGCCGTCGGCGCCGATGGCTCGCACCGCGATCTCATGGTCGCCGGCCTTCGGCGCGAATTCGTACTTCCACTGCACCCAGGTGTCGGCCGAGATGGCTTCCGCAAGTTCGGCCGCCTGCCACGGACCGCCGTCGACCTGCACCTCGACACCCGAGATGCCGGTGTGCTGGTGCCAGGCGACCCCGGCGATCGTCATCTCGCCGGCCCCACCGCGGGCGACGTCGATGCGCGATTCGATCTTGATCGGGCCTCTGGCGCCCCATCCTCGGTCGGTCCAGTATGCGCTGGCCTGATCGAAGCGGGTCACCTCGAGTTCGACGACCCACTTGGTCGCCGAGACGTATCCGTACAGGCCGGGCACCACCATGCGCACCGGAAAGCCGTGCTCTTCGGGGAGCGGTTCGCCGTTCATCCCGATCGCGAAGATCGCGTTGCGGTCCTCCTCCTGCAGCACGCCCAGCGGCGTCCCGGCCGTGAACCCGTCGATGCTCCTCGACAGCACCATGTCGGCGTCCGATGTCGGCTTCGCCCGCTCGAGCAGGTTGCGGATCGGGTACCCGAGCCAGAGCGCGGTGCCGATCAGCGACCCGCCGACCTCGTTCGAGACGCACATCAGCGTCGTGTGACTCTCTTCCAGCGGCAGGGCGATCAGCTCGGCCCAGGTCAGCTCGATCTCGTTCTCGACCATGCCGGTGATCTTCAGCGACCAGGTCGACGGATCGACGCCGGCGATCAGCAGCGCGGTGTCGATGCGGTAGAACTCGGCATTGGGGGTGACGACAGCCGCGAGACCCCGGATGCCGAGCTCGGCACCGGCGGGAACGGGCGCCGCGGTCAGGGCGGCCTTCGGCAGGGTGAACGCCTCCCGCACGGCGGTGGCCGCGCGCGTGCCGGCCTCGAGCAGGAAGCCGCCCGCGGTGGCGACGAGCCCGAGCGCGGTGGCGCCGCCGGCCCAGCCGAGGAACGCACGTCGGGTCGGATCGCCGGCACGCGACGGGCCGGCCTCGGGCGCCTTGCGCAGGAGGAAGCCGAGCGCGATCGCGGCGACCACCGCCGCGACGAGCGACGGGAGCGCGTCGAACGCGGCCGCGCCTGAGCGGGTCAGGGCCGCGCCGATGCCGACGACGGCTCCGATCGCGATCACGATGCGAGCCAGCAGCGGACGCCGCGCGTACAGCACGCCGACGGCCGCGGCGATCACGATCAGGCCGATCACCATCAGGGTCAGCAGCGCCGCCTTGTCGCCCGTGCCGAACAGGGCGATCATCGTCTGCTTCGCCCACGCCGGGGCCAGGTCGATCACGAGCGACCCGACGACGAAGAGCGGACTCGCCGACGGCGCGAGAATGGCGGCGGCGAGTTCGGCCGCACCCAGCCCGAGCGCGACCGCGGCGATCCCCGCGAAGGCGGGCAGCATCCACCGGGGCGCGCTCATGTGCGCAGCCTACGTCGGGATGCCATAGAAGTGCTTCGGAACGGGAGCGTCAGGGGGTGGGGGCGAGCGCGTCGTAGCTGCGCAGACCACCGCGGATGCGTCCGATCACACCGACGGCCGCGACGATCACCAGCCCGCCGAGCAGCGGCGGGAACCACAGTGCGACGGCCGTCGCCAGGATCCCCATGTAGAGGTCGCCGATACGCGGGCCGCCGAACACGACCACGGTGAAGATGCCCTGGATGCGACCTCGGATCTGGTCGGGGGCGGCGACCAGCATCATCGTCGAGCGGAAGATCGCGCTCACCTCATCCGACGCGCCCGTGCCCGCCATGGCGACCGCGGCGACGATCAGCGCCACGAGGTTCACGCTCGCGAAGTCCTCGCCGACCGCCGCGAAGCGACCGGTCTGCATGACCAGGATCACCACCCCGAACATCGTGACGAACCCGCCGTAGAGCATCACGCTGCGGGTGATCGCGCGACCCTGCCAGCGCACGTGCCGGACGGGGCCGCTGAACAGTCCGGTGAGGAACGTCCCGATCGCGGCCGACGCCGTGAGGATGCCCACGGTGATCGGACCCCCGCCGATGACGATCGCCCCGACCGCAGGCAACAGTACCTGCGGTCGACCGAGGCCCATGGCGAGCAGGTCGACGAGGAACCCCGCACGGATGTTGGGCGCCCGCCGGAGGTAGGCGAGTCCCTCCCGAAGCGACCGCCAGCCCGGCCGCACAGCGTCGTGCGCTGCCGGAAGGCGGGGCAGGGTGAACAGCCCGATGAACGCGGCGGCGAACAGCACGGCGTCGACGGCGTAGGTCCACGCGAACCCGACGGTCGCGACCAGCACACCCGCCAGAGCGGGTCCGATGGTCAGCTGCAGCCCGAACGCGATGCTGTTCATCGCACTCGCGGGCGCGATCAAGTCGGGGGGAAGGAGCCGTGGGTAGATGGTCGCGCGCGTGCTCATGGTGATCGTCGCGGCGACCGCGTTGATCGTGGTGAGCACGTAGAGCGGCCACACCGGCACACGGTCGCCGAGACCCAGGTCGATCACCGCCATCGCGATCAGGCCGAGGGTCGCCGCCCAGCCGACGACCGAGCTGATGATCGCGACCGTGCGCCGGTCGAAGGAGTCGGCCAGCATCCCGCCCCACAGCCCCGCGATGATCATCGGGACGAGGGCGATGCCGCCCACCAGTGAGACGGCGAACGTCGAGCGGGTGATGTCGTAGATCTGCAACCCGACCGCGACGATCGTGAGCTGGGCGCCGACACCCGAGATGGCGCTACCGGCCCACAGGCGGGCGAAGGCGGGGGATGCGCGCAGCGGCGAGAGGTCGACGAATCGGCGGCGGCGTGCGGGGGGCGGCTCTTCGGTGGTCACTGATTTCGAGCGTAGGCCTTGGCGGCAACTCGCGGCAGGCTGGCCGATGTCGCGTGGCCGGCCCCGGCATCCCGTCGCTACCGTCAGGGCATGACCACTGCGATCGACACCGAGCGGGAGACCGCCATCGAGTACTTCGCCGCCAAGCTGCGCTACGAGACCGACCCGTCGGATGTCGCCGCCGCCCTCGCGGCCGGCGACCGTTTCGCGTTCGTCGACACCCGCGGCCACACGTCGTGGCACCAGGGTCGGGCGACCGGCGCCGTGCACATCCCGCGCGCCGAGATCGCCGCTCGGGCGGCGGCCGAGATCCCGCTCGACACCCCGGTCGTCGTGTATTGCTGGGGCCCCGCGTGCAACGGGGCGACCCGCTCGGCCATCGAGTTCCTCAAGCTCGGGTACGCGGTGCGCGAGATGATCGGCGGCTTCGAATACTGGGCGCGCGAGGGGATGGACGTGGTCGACGACCGCGGACCCGTCGAGATCGCGCAGGACCGGTTGACGACCGCCATCGACGACGCGTCGTGCGACTGCTGACTCGCTGCCTCGTGAACCGGCGCCACCTGAACCGGCGCTGAATAGGTGCCTGCCGCCGAGCGGCGGCCGCCTGGCGCCTGATACCTTCCGAAAATGTCGCGAATCGTGGCGGTCGCCCCCGCACTGCCCGAGTACGCGTACACGCAGGCTGAGATCACGGCCGAGCTGAGCCAGCTGATCACGTCAGACGAGAAGCGCCGTGCGGTGCTGGCCCGCTTCCACGCCGCCAGCGGCATCGGCACCCGGCACACCGTGCTGCCGCTCGAGCAGTACCGCGACCTCGGCGACTTCGGTGCCGCCAACGACATCTGGATCCGCGAGGGCACCGCGCTCGCCGCCCGTGCGGTGAGTGCGGCGCTGACGTCGGCCGGCCTCGAGGCCGCCGATGTCGACTACCTGCTGTTCACGTCGGTGACGGGCATTGCGGCGCCGTCGATCGACGCGCGGCTGGTGCCGGTGCTCGGCCTGCGCGGCGACATCAAACGGATGCCCTCGTTCGGCCTCGGCTGCGTGGCCGGAGCCGCAGGGCTCGCGCGGGTGCACGACTACCTGCTGGGCCACCCTGACGAGATCGCCGTGCTGGTCTCGGTCGAGCTCTGCTCGCTGACGCTTCAGCGCGGCGACGACTCGGTCGCCAACTTCGTGGCGAGCGGGCTGTTCGGCGACGGGGCAGCGGCGGTCATTGTGGCCGGCTCCGCGCGTGCCGCCGAGCTGGGGCTGCCGGGCCCCGAGATCCTCGGCACCCGCGCCGAGCTCTACCCCGACAGCGAGAGCGTCATCGGCTGGGACATCGGCGGCACCGG
>JBDTQN010000102.1:0-8173 GCA_039932215.1 Pseudolysinimonas sp.
CTTCGCCTGCGCGACCGACGGATCGAAGTAGACGGTGTCGCGCTCGACGTCCTGGGCATCCTGGAACACCGGGTCGGCCGCCGCGAGAACCCACGCGTCCATGAACCCGGGGTCGAGGCCTTCGTGCGAGTCGGTGCCGTTCACGGCCTCGAGCGCGGGAAGGTACGGGGCGAGCGGATTGCCCGGCTCGGTCGCCGTGTACGCCTGCACCAGTTCGAGCATGTCGCCCGTGCCGCTGCAGAAGCCGATGATGCCGGCGGTGTAGCCGCGGCCGTCAGAGATGTCTTCGATGTAGGCGTACTGCTGCGTCCAGTCGAGCGTGGAGTTCTCGGCACTGCTCACCAGCTGCATCGCGATCTCTTTCATCGCCGCAGAATCGAGGGGCATGGATGCGGCGGCCGGGTCGCCGGAATTCGTCGCGTCGGTGGGCGCGCACCCTGCGATCGCGGCGATGCCGAGGCACCCGGCCGCGGCGACTCCCCACACCCGACCCCAACCCCGACCCCGACCCCGGCGGCGCAACTCAGGAGCGCGCGGCCAGTCACGCCCACGTGAGCGCTCCCCGCGTCGGATCTCCTGAGTTGTGGTCATGCGCCGAGTTCGGTGCGCGCGCGCGCCAGCGCCTCGCGCGTCGCGCCCGCGCTCTCGAGAGCCAGCAGCGCGGCGCCCACGATGGGCGGGGCGTCGACGATCACGACGTGAGCGCGCGGGGCGTCGGCGAGCAGGCCGGCGCTGATGCCCTCGAGCAGGCGCTCGTCGCGGGCCCGGATGACGCCGCCGCCGAGCACCACGGGCACGTCCCGTTCGAGCAGGTCGAGACGGGTGAGC
Organism: Pseudolysinimonas sp.; assembly: GCA_039932215.1. Taxonomy (GTDB): domain Bacteria; phylum Actinomycetota; class Actinomycetes; order Actinomycetales; family Microbacteriaceae; genus JBDSKH01. The sequence goes on from JBDTQN010000102.1 coordinate 829, forward strand.
GAGGCGCGCGCGAAGGCCACCACCTCGGAAGCCTGTCGGTCGACGACGCGTCCGGCGACCTCATCCCCGGCCCGTGCCGCCTCGAACACGGCCGGAGCAAGCACCGCGAGCTCGGGGAGCGTGCGCTCTCCGCTGTGCAGTTGCTCGGTGAGTTCTCGCACCGTGCCGACCGCCATGACGTCGAGCACCGCCGCCCGCAGCAGGGTGGCCGGGCCGCGTCCGTCCTCGGCACGCGCGGCGTGCCAGAGCGCTTCTTCGCCGAGCCCGGATCCGCCGCCCCAGTCGCCCGAGATGGGTCCGAGTGCGGCGAAGCGCGCGGTGGCCCCGTCGGCCCGCACCCCGACGGCGTTGATGCCGGTGCCGCAGACGACGGCGACGGCGTCGGGGGATTCGGTTCCGGCGCGCAGCAACGCCCAGAGGTCGTTTTCGACAACGGTGGTGGCGGACGCCCACGCGAGCGCGGCGACGGCGTTCGCGTACGCCGACACCTCGGATTCGAGGTCGAGGCCAGACAGGTAGACGTTGGCCTGGATCGCGGTGGCAGACCCGACCGCCTGGCGGACCGCGGCATCCACGATCTCGAGGGAGCCGTCGACGCCGACCAGGTGCGGGCTCGAGCCGGGGCCGGCGCCGCGGCCCACGAGCTCGCCGTCGAGGGTCAGCGCGACCGCGTGCGTCTTCGAGCCGCCGCCGTCGACGCCGACGATGAGACTCATGCCGGTGAACCGTTCAGCCAGGGCAGGTGCTGTGCGTTGTGCTGCAGCAGCAGGTCGGTGAGCTTCTCGGCGCGGTCGTACTGCAGCACGAGGGGGTGTGCCTGCATGGCGCGCAGGACGCGGTCCCGTCCGCCATGGATGGCGGCGTCGAGGGCGAGGCGTTCGTAACCGGCGACCGCCGAGACGAGACCGCGGATGTCGTCGTCGAGCGGGGCGACGGGCAGCGCCTCGACCCCGTTGGCCGTCACGTGCGCGGGCACCTCGATGACGTGGTCGTCGGGCAGGAACGGCAGGGTGCCGCCGTTGCGCAGGTTCACGACTCGAGTCTGGTCGACGCCGCCGACCAGTCCCGACAGCACCTCGATCGCGGCCTCGCTGTAGAAGGCGCCGCCGCGGGCGGCGAGCTGCTCGGGTTTGGTGTCGACCGTCGGGTCGGCGTAGAGCGCCAGCAGTTCTCGTTCGACGGCCTGCACCGCGTCGGCGCGCGTCGGGGACTGCAGCTGCTCGCCGAGCACTTCGTCGTGGGCGTAGTAGTAGCGCAGGTAGTAGCTGGGCACGGTGCCGAGCAGCTCGAGCAGGTGCGCCGGCAGTTCGACCTCGTCCGCGAGCGTTTGGAGGTCGGCGAAGAGGCCCGGCAGCCGGTCGACACCGCCGGCGGTGACCGAGCGGATCCAGGTGAGGTGGTTGAGGCCCACATGCCCGAGCGAGATGTCGTCGGGGCTCAGCCCCAGCATCCCGGCGAACCGGCGCTGAAAACCGATCGCCACGTTGCACAGTCCGACGGCGCGGTGGCCCTCGTTGAGCAGGGCGCGGGTGACGATGCCGACGGGGTTGGTGAAGTCGACGATCCAGGCGTCGGGCTTGGCGTGCTGGCGCACCGCGTCGGCCACGCGCAGCACCACCGGCACGGTGCGCAGCGCCTTGGCGAAGCCGCCGGGGCCGGTCGTCTCTTGCCCGATGCAGTGCACCTCGTGCGGCCAGGTCTCGTCGCCGCGGCGCGCGTCCTGTCCGCCCACGCGCAGCTGGATGAGCACCGCATCGGCATCCGAGACCCCGGCGATCAGGTCGGTGGTCGGCATGATGCGACCCGGGTGGCCGGCGCGCGCGAACATGCGGGCGGCCATCCCGCCCACCAGTTCGAGTCGCTCAGGGTCGGGGTCGACCAGCCAGAGCTCCTCGAGCGGAAGCGTGTCGCGCAGTCGCGCGAAGCCGTCGATGAGTTCGGGGGTGTACGTCGACCCGCCCCCCACGATCGCGAGTTTCACTAGCCCTTCACTCCTGTCAGGGTGATGCCCTCGACGAACACGCGTTGGGCGAAGAAGAAGATGAGCACCACCGGGATCATCACGAGCATCGTGATCGCCATGGTGAGACCCCAGTTCGTGCTGTGACTGCCGCGGAACGTCGCCAGCCCGTACGCGACGGGCCACCAGGCCTGATTCTCGCTGGTGTAGAGCAGCGGGCCGTAGTAGTCGTTCCAGGAGTGGAAGAAGAGGAACAGGCCGGCGGCCGCGATGCCGGGGCGCGCCATGGGGATGACGACCCGCCACAGGATCCCCCACTCGCTCGCGCCGTCGACGCGCGCGGCGTCGGAGTACTCGCGCGGGATGGTGAGGAAGAACTGCCGCAGCAGGAAGATCGAGAACGCGTCGCCGAGCAGGTTCGGCAAGATCAGCGGCAGCAGCGTGCCCGTCATGCCCGCCTTCACCCACATGACGTACAGCGGCACGGCGGTGATCTGCGGGGGCAGCAGCATCGCCACCACGATCGCCACGAAGATCACGTTGGCACCCTTGAACTTGAGGCGCGAGAGTGCATAGGCCGCGGGCACCGAGCTCAACAGCATGAACCCGGTGGCGAGCACGGCGTACAGGGCCGAGTTCGCGAACCAGCGCACCAGTGGCACCGTCTCGAAGGCCTTCACGTAGGTCTCGATGCTCCACGGGTCGGGCCACAGCGCCGAGGTCAGCGCCTGGTCGCTCGTCATGAACGAGGTGAGCGCGACGAAGATGATCGGCGCGATGAACAGCACGAGCAGAAGCGCGAGCAGGGTGTGCTCGGCGACCCACACCACGATCTTGCTGGGCGTGCGCGGGCGCGGCCGGGCGCGCGTCGGGGTGGCGCTCGCGGCGCCGGTGGTCAGGGTGAGCGCGCTCATCCTTGGGCCTCCTCGGGGGTGAACGCTTTGACGCGGCGCAGCAGCAGCACCAAGAAGAGCGCGGCGACCACGAACAGCAGCACCGCCAGCGCCGACGCGTACCCCAGTTGGAAGTTGCTGAACCCGCGCACGTAGATCCACTGGGTGAACGTGAGGAGCGAGTCGTCGGGGTACCCGATCGTCGACCCGGCGCCCTCGCCGACCGTCGCCTTGCCCGACGCGACCGACGACGCGACCGCGGCCTCCGTGAAGTACTGCAGGGCGGCGATGACGCCGGTGACCAGCGCGAACACGAGCACCGGAACGATGTTGGGCAGGGTGACGTAGCGGAAGCGCTGGGCGCTGCTCGCCCCGTCGAGCTCAGCGGCCTCGTACTGCTCGCGAGGCACGTCGAGCAGCGCGGCCAAGAAGATGATCATGATGTCGCCGAGCACCCACACACCCAGCAGCAGCAGCGAGGGCTTCGAGAGCGCGGGGTCGTTGAACCAGAGCGGACCCTGGCCTCCGAAGAAACCGATGATCGTGTTGACCGGCCCGGTGCCCGGGTTGAACAGAAAGACGAACGCGACGACCGAGGCCACCGGCGGCACCAGGGCGGGCAGGTAGAACGCGGTGCGCCAGAATCCGGATGCTTGACGGGCCCGCACGAGCAGCATGGCCACCAGCAGCGAGGTGAGCATGCGCACCGGCACCAGGATCACCACGAACCAGAGGGTGTTGCCGGCGGCGATCCACACCTTCGGGTCTTTGGTGAACAGGTACTCGTAGTTCAGCAGGCCGACCCACTGCGGGTCGCTCAGCAGGTCGTATCGCGTGAAGCTGAAGACGACGGATGCCAGCAGCGGGAAGACGAAGAAGATCGCGAGCCCCAGCAGGGCCGGCGTCAGCATCGCGAGGGCGGTGAGCTGACGCCGACGCTGCGAGCGCTTGAGCCCGGGCCGCACGGCGAGGGATGCCGTACGGCCCGAGTTCAGAGGAACAGCAGACATTACGGCCCGTCGACCAGGGCGAGCGAGTCGTTGATCGCCGTGTCGACGCCGGTCAGGCCGTCGGTCAGGTCGCCGCCGTCGCCCTGCTGGAACTTGTTCCAGTAGTCGCCCATCGCCTGCTGGTAGCCGGCACCCACCTTGCTGGGCGGGGTCGTCTTCGAGTTCGGGCTCTGGATGATGTCGAGGAACGTCTGGAACTGCGGCGTCACCTCCAGGTCGGGGCTCTCGAGCGCCGACGTGATCGTCGGGGCGTTCTTGAGTCCGTTGCTGAGTTTCACGACAGCGTCGGTGTCGGTGGTGAGGTATTCCAGCAGCGCCCAGGCGAGCTCGGGGTTCTTCGAGTTCTTGGCGATGCCGCCGATGTTGCCGGTGACGTACCCGCCGCCGTAGCTGTCGCTGTGGTCGGCGAGGGTCGGGATCGGCACCGTGCTGTAGTTCAGGTCGGGCGCCTGGTCGGCGATGAACGCCGTGCGGTACTCGCCGTCGAAGTTCATCGCGAGCTTGCCGGTCTGGAACGCGTTGTCGGCCGAGAACTCCTGCCCCATCCCGGCGCTGTAGGCCTGCAGCTTGTCGTAGCCGATCGCGTCGACGAAGTCCTTCTGCCACTGGAGGATCTCGGCCCAGCCGCTGTCCGACCCGATGTTGCTCGTGCCGTCGTCTTTCAGCCAGGTCGCGCCGACCGTCATGGCCCAGTTGGTCGGCGTGTTCTCGTAGTAGCCCATGAGCGGGTTGAACCCCAGCACGTCGATCGAGCCGTCGTCCTTGTACGTGGTCATCGCCAGCGCCATTTCCTCCAGCTCCTCCATGGTCTGGGGGGCGTGGTCGTAGCCGGCGTCGGCGAGCATGTCGTCGTTGACGTACAGGCCGTAGGCGTCGGCAAGGACCGGGAGCGCGCAGCGCGTGCCCTCGAACTGCGTGTAGCTGGCGGTCGTCTCGCTGAACTGCCCGACGTCGACGCCGTCGCGCTCGATGTAGGGCCCGAGGTCGCGGAACGCGCCGCTGGAGCAGAACGCCCCCACGATGTCGGTGGAGTACGAGATGCCGACATCGACGTTGTTGCCGGCTGCGATGGCCTTCTGCAGCTTCTCGTCGTCCTGTCCCGAGTGGACGTCGACGGTGACGTCGGGGTTGGCCGCCTCGAAGTCGTCGACCACCGACTGGATCACATCGGCCTCGCGGTCCGAGAAGAAGTGCCAGAGCGAGACGGTGCCCTCGAGGTGCGCGGGGGCGGTGGGTGAGATCTCCTGGTTGGAGGGCCCGGAACAGGCGGCCAATGCGGTGACGGCCGCGATCGCGATGATCGCGGCAAGGGGGCGTTGCATTTTCACTGTGGTGTTCCTTTCCTAGGGCGTTGCAATGAGCGCGGTCAGAAGGTCCCGGATGCGGTGGTTGAGCAGGCGCCGCGCTCCGCTGAGCACGGGCTGGCTTTCGATGGCTGTGGGCCGCACATGAGTGCGGCCGAGTTTCTGTGCGACCAGGTCGGCGAGGCGGGTACCCCCGGAGATGCCGATCGGCCCGCCGAGCACGATCAGCTCGGGGTCGAGCACGGCGATCACGGGGGCGGCGACGATGGCCACACGTTGGGCGTAGGCCTCGAGGTCGTCGATGCGCTCGTAGGCGCCGCGGCCGACGAGGTCGGTGAGGTCTTCGGCCTCGGCGTCCGCGTCGCGCGGAACCGGGAGGTACCCGATCTCGCCGGCACCGCCCGTGGCGCCGCGATACACCGAGCCGCCCAGGTCGACGGCCACGCCGAGACCGTCGCTCATCCACAACAGGGCGAAGCTGGCGGCGTCGACCCCGGCGCCGGTGGCGCGTTCGGCGACCGCGGCGAGGTTCACGTCGTTGTCGAGTTCGACCTCGATGCCGAGCGCGTCGGCGATGCGGTGCCGTGCGCCGAGTTCGGGCCAGCCGGGCAGGGTGTCGGTGAAGCTGAGGTGGTCGCCGTCTGCCGAGATCGCAGCCTGCACCCCGACGCAGACGAGGGCGACCGTGGTGGCGTCGACGCCGGCGCCGAGGCAGGCGGCCTGGATCGCGGACCGCACATCGCCTTCGGGGGTGCGGTCGTTCGCGCGGTGATCGAGCCTGCCGAGGTCGATCTCGACGACGGGGTGATCGCCGTCGAGCGCGTCGACGACGGTCGCCGCGATCACATGCTCGCGGATGTCGATGGCGACGCCGCGCGCGCGATCGTTCCGGACGCCGTAGCTCACCGCGTTGGGGCCGCGGCCCCCGCTGACCTCGCCGACCGGGGCGATGAGTCCGGCCTGCTCGAGCCGTGCCACCATCTGCGCGGCCGTCGGTTTCGACATGCCGGTCAGCTCGCCGAGCCGGTTGCGCGTGAGGGGTCCGTGCTCGAACAGGGCGGCGAGCGCGGTGCGGTCGTTGCGCTCGCGAAGCCAGGACGGGGTGCCGGGTGCGGTGGTGCTCAACTCGGGGACTCCTCGGATCGCGGCGGTGCGGTGCGGTGCGGTGCGGTGCGGGTGCGGGTGCGGGTGCGGGTGCGGTGCGGGTTCCGGTCTCACGCCGCGTTGCCGAGGAATGTATCAGGAAAGTTTCTTTATGGATAGCCCGGGAGCGCGGCGGCCAGCGCGCGGTGCGCGCGGCGGCCGGCGGCCGGCGGGCTCGCGGTCAGCGATTCAGCAGTTGCCGCCTCGGGCTCGCGTGATGACACGGGCAGGTCAGCGCCGTCGCGCCGCAACTGCTGAGCCGCTGACGCGCGGGCGGCGCTACGCGAGGCCGAGTTGCTCGACGGCCTGGGCGAGCACGGCGCGGCACGCCGCGATCGTCGCGTCGGCGCCCGCGCGCCGGGCCGACGTGAACACCTCGCGTCGCGGTGCGCCGGGCAGATCGACCATCCGCACGGACGGCCGCCCGCCGCCCCACACCAGATCCGGCAGCAGCGCGACCGCGTGCCCCGATTCCACGAGCCGGATGTGCGCCTGCAGGTCCGCGGTCTCGAAGCGCACGTCGGGCTCGAACCCTGCCACGCGGCACAGCTGCTCGGCCCAGTGGCGGGAGGCGGTGCCACGCGGCTCCATCACCCAGGCGAGACCGGAGGCGTCGGCGACCGACCCGACCCCGGCATCCCGCGCCCCGAGCCGGATCTCGTCGCCGCACAACGGCTCCCGGTCGAGTTCCGCAAGTCGCGGCGCCGCGTGGCCGGGGTACTGCTCGGCGATCACGAGGTCGAACTCGCGCGCCCAGACCGCGGCGAGGGCGCTCTCGGGTTCGCGCTGGGTGATCTCGACCCGCAGCTCGGGGTACTGCGCCGCGAACAGTGTGAGCGCCTGCGGCACGACCCCGAGCGCCGCCGACTGGAAGACCGCGAGCCGCACCGTGCCGGCCACGGCATCCCCGGTCGCGGCGAGCGCCGCCTCGAGTGCTTCCATGCGTTCCAGCACGTCGCCGGTGTGCGCGACGAGCAGTTCGGCGGCCGGGGTCAGCCGCACTCGGCGCCCCGATTTCACCAGCAGCGGCACACC
>JBDTQN010000103.1:0-8147 GCA_039932215.1 Pseudolysinimonas sp.
GACCTGCCGCGCGCTCCAGTACCGGCAGACGATCTGGCCCTCGATCGCGCCGAGCACATCGGTGGGGAAGGCGGCGCCGTCGTTCTCGTACGCCTTCGAGATGGCGCCGCTGGCATGCACCTTCAGAAAGTGCACCGGAATGCCGAGATGGTGGGTCGCGAGGTTGGTGAACCGGTGCGCCGCCGTCTCGTAGGTCGTTGCGAACGCGTCGCGCAGATCTTCGACGCTCAGCTCGTGCGCGGCTTTGGCGGTCTGCAGGAACTCGACCGCGCTGGCCTCCGGAATCAGGAGTGCCCCCGCCAGATAGTTCGTCTCGACCCGCTGCCGCAGCAGGTCGGCGTAGTCGCGGGGTTCCTGCTTGCCGAGTACATGAGCGGCGAGTGCCTGCAGCAAGGCGGACCGGGGATCCCCTCCGGCCGACTGCCGCACTGGCAAGTAGATGCGGCCATTGCGGTGGTCGGTGACGCTACGGGTGGTGCTCGGCAGGTCGGCGACGTAGTGCAAGGTGAAGCCGAGGTGGGTGGCCAGGTCGGAGGCGAGCCGCTGCGACAGGGGGCCACCGGTGTGCTCGACGGCTTCGAGCAGTCCGCGCGCGGTGTCTTCGAGTTCGCTGAAATGGTTTCCGCGCTTGCGCTGCTCCGCCCGCAGCTCGACGTTCGCGCGCCGCGCCTCTTCAGGTGTCGCCGCGCGTTCGTTGTGGAGGCGCTGCAACTCGTCATGCAGGCCGAGGATGGTCTCGATCGCCTCGTCACTCAGGCTTTTGCGAACGGGAAGGGGCGGGAGCGGCAGCGATGAATAGAGGGGACCGCGTTGTGCGCGCTCCAGCGCTATCTCGAGGGCGGCCCGCGGAGACGGCGGCTCGGGGCTGAGCAGATCGTCGAGGCTGGTCTCGAGAAGCCGGGCGAGCCTCTGCAGTTCGCCGAGCTTCAGTTCGCGTTTGCCGTTCTCGATGACCGATACCTGCGACGGCGCCCGGTCGAGCGCGACCGCCAGATCGTCCAGCGTCATGCCGCGATCGGTGCGGAGTTGACGGATGCGGCGGCCGATGGTCAGGGAGTCGAGCACGTCTCTATCGTCGGCGGGTTCTGCCGCGTAAGGACTCATCTCCCCAGCGTGACAGGTCAGGTTCTTGCGAGGAATAGAAGAATCAGGATATTTCGACCCGAATTGCGCATGAAGACCGGCCCGGTCGGCCGCAGAGTCGAGGCATGAACCGCATCGGAGACCAGACCCAGACCGCCGCCGACCTCGATGCCGAATGGTCGGCCGACCCTCGTTGGAACGACGTCAGGCGCGACTACACGGCACAGGATGTCATCGACCTGCGCGGGCCCGTGCGTGAGGCGCGCACGCTGGCCCAGCGAGGTGCCGAACAGCTCTGGCAGCTGATCAACGACAACACCGAGAACCCCGACGAGTGGGTCGCGGCGTTGGGTGCGCTCACTGGCAACCAGGCCGTGCAACAGGTGCGAGCGGGACTGAAGGCCATCTACCTGTCGGGGTGGCAGGTGGCGGCGGACGCCAACCTGAGCGGGCAGACCTATCCCGACCAGAGCCTCTACCCGGCCAACTCGGTGCCGGCCGTCGTGCGACGCATCAACAACGCCCTGCTGCGCACGGGGCAGATCGAAGGCGAAGATTTTCTCCGCCCGATCGTCGCGGATGCCGAGGCCGGCTTCGGCGGTCCGCTCAACGCCTACGAGTTGATGCATTCGATGATCGAGGCCGGAGCCGCGGGCGTGCACTGGGAGGACCAGCTCGCGAGCGAGAAGAAGTGTGGGCACATGGGTGGCAAGGTGCTCGTGCCCACCGGCCAGCACATCCGCACCCTCAACGCAGCCAGGCTGGCCGCCGACGTCGCCGGCGTGCCGACCCTCGTGGTGGCACGTACCGACGCGCTCGCCGCGACCCTGCTGACCAGCGACCACGACGAGCGCGACCGTCCGTTCCTCACCGGCACGCGCACGGCGGAAGGGTTCTACGAGGTCGAGAACGGCATCGGCCCCGTGCTGGCGCGCGGCCACGCCTATGCCCCGTACGCCGACCTGCTGTGGGTCGAGTCCGACAAACCGAACCTCGAACTCGCTCGTACCTTCGCCGAGAGCATCCACGCCGAGTTCCCGAACCAGAAGCTCGCGTACAACTGCTCGCCCAGCTTCAACTGGAAGTCCCATCTCGACGACGACCAGATCGCGAGTTTCCAGCGCGAGCTGTCGGCGATGGGGTACGCATTCCAGTTCATCACTCTGGCCGGTTTCCACTCGCTGAACCACGGCATGTTCGAACTGGCTTCGGGATATCGCGATCGCCAGATGAGCGCATATGTCGAGCTGCAAGAGGCCGAGTTCGCCTCCGAGGCGCACGGCTACACGGCGACGAAGCATCAGCGCGAGGTCGGTACCGGCTACTTCGACCGCGTGTCCACCACCCTCAACCCCGACAGCGCGACTCTCGCGCTGGTGGGGTCGACCGAATCCGACCAGTTCCACTAAAGGGGAAAGCCATGAGCACCATTGAGATCACGGGACCCGAGGGTCACCGTTACGACGAGATCCTGACGCCCGACGCGATCGCGTTCCTGACGCGGCTGCACGACAGGTTTGCCGGCCCGAGGCACGAGCGCCTGCACGCGCGCATGGCTCGGCGGCGCGACCTCACGAACGGGCGCGACCTGCGCTTCCTCGCCGAGACCGCCGACGTGCGCAACGATGCCACCTGGCGCGTCGCGGGCGCGGGACCTGGGCTGCACGACCGCCGGGTCGAGATCACCGGGCCGACGGATCGCAAGATGACGGTCAACGCGCTGAACTCCGGGGCGAAGGTGTGGCTCGCCGACCACGAAGATGCGACGAGCCCGACCTGGGCGAACATCATCGAGGGGCAGGTGAATCTGTCCGACGCGATCCGTCGCCGGATCTCGTTCACGAGCGACGAGGGCAAGCGCTACGAGCTGACAGCCGACGAGCTGCCGACGATCGTGTTCCGTCCGCGCGGATGGCATCTGGTCGAGAAGCACCTGCGGTACGTCGACGCGGCGGGCATCCCGAGCCCCGCGTCAGGATCGCTCGTCGATTTCGGACTGTACTTCTTCCACAACGCGCGCGAACTGATCGCCGGCGGCAGCGGACCCTACTTCTACCTGCCCAAGCTCGAGTCGCACCTCGAGGCGCGACTGTGGAACGACGTCTTCACCTTCGCCGAGGAGGACCAAGGCATCGCCCACGGAACGATCCGAGCGACCGTGCTCATCGAGACGATCCCGGCGGCGTTCGAGATGGACGAGATCCTCTACGAACTCCGCGATCACTGCGCCGGGCTCAACGCCGGTCGCTGGGACTACATCTTCTCGATCATCAAGAACTTCCGCGGCCGTGGAGCCAAGTTCGTTCTGCCCGACCGCACGAAGATCACCATGACCGTGCCGTTCATGCGGGCGTACACCGAGCTGCTCGTGCAGACCTGCCACAAACGCGGCGCGCACGCGATCGGCGGCATGAGCGCCTTCATCCCGAACCGACGCGACCCCGAGGTCACGGCGCGCGCGCTCGCTGCGGTCACCGCCGACAAGCGCCGCGAGGCCGGCGACGGGTTCGACGGCACGTGGGTCGCGCACCCCGACCTGATTCCGACGGCCCGTGCCGAGTTCGACGCGGTGCTCGGCGACCGCCCGAACCAGGTCGACCGGTTGCGCGACGACGTGCATGTGACCGCCGCGGATCTCCTCGATCTGCGCACCGACGGTGACGTGACGGATGCCGGGGTGGCCGCGAACGTGTCGATCGCGATCCGCTATCTCGAGTCCTGGCTTCGCGGGGTGGGCGCGGCCGCGATCGACAACCTGATGGAGGACGCCGCCACCGCCGAGATCAGCCGCTCGCAGTTGTGGCAGTGGATGCACCAGCGGGTCGTCACGGCAGAAGGCACTCCGATCACGCGAGAGCTGGTCGAGGGGCTGCTGCAGCAGGAGCTGACCGCCCACGCGGGCACCGGCCGGTTCGATGACGCTGCCAAGATCTTCCGCACCGTCACCCTCGAAGAAGAGTTCCCGACTTTTTTGACCATCGCCGCCTACTCGCGGTACCTCACCGACCAGCCCACCATGCAGAAGGTCGAGGCAGCCGCATGAGAATCATCCTGATCGGTGCGGAGTCGACGGGACTGGGTGCGCAACTCGCCGCGCAGCTGCACCTGGATCACATCCACGGTCCTGAGCAACTCGCGGCAGACGGTTTCGTGCTCGAGGGATGGCCGCGCGATCTGCGTGACGCGCAGGCACTCGACTCGGCACTGCGCAGCCGTGCCGCGGATGTCGATGCCGTCGTCTGGCTCGGGGGTGGGTCAGAAGCGGTCATCGACCACTACCGGGGGAGGGTAGTCGAGGTCCCGCCCGGTGACGATCTGCTCGGTTCGGCGCTCGATGGGCTGCGCGAGGTGTTACTCGCGGCGTAGACCAGCCGCGACCTCGACCGCGGCCAGCGCCTGGCGCGCTCCCGCGGTCGGGGCGACCTCGACGAGCGCGCGATACAACGCCGCGAGCGCCGTGCGGTCGGTCACACCGGTGCGACGTCGATCGCAATGCACCGACTGTATCGCCGCCTCGAGCTGGAACCGGCCGCGCGGCATCCCGAGCCCGTGTGCCCGACGCAGGTACGCCTCGCCCTCGACGATCAGCGCGGGGTCCCAGCGGGCCGGGTCGTGCGCGTCGAACGGCACGAACACCCCGTCGACGTATCGCGCGGGTGCTCGCGACGACGAGAGCGCGATCAGGGCGGCGAGAGCCCACGCCTCGGGTTCGATCTCGAGCAGTGCGGCGACCGTCACCGCGAGGTAGAGAGATTCGGCGGCGAGGCTCTCGAGCGGATCGGGGTCGGCCGAGAGCGACTCCCAGTCGATTGTGTACGCACCGTAGATCGCTTCGAGCACGAACGCCAGGCGCGACGGCATATCCGCACGCCCCGGAATGGTGAACGGGATGCCGGCGGTGCGGATGCGCTTCTTCGCCCGCACCAGCCGCTGGGCCATTGTCACCGCCGGCACGCCGAACGCCTCGGCGATCTGCGCCGCCTCGAACCCGAGAACCGTGTGCAGCATCAGCGGTGTGCGCACCTCGGGCGCGATTGCGGGGTGCGCGCACGCGAACAGCAGCTCGAGGCGCTTGTCGGGGATCGCATCCGGATCGATCGCGTCGAGGTCGGTCACGGCAGAGCCCTCCTCGAGATCGGTTGACGTGCGGTGTGCGGCCGACTTGAAGACGTCGCGCTGGCGGTTGCGGGCCACGGTGAGCAGCCACGCTTCGGGGTTGTTCGGGATGCCGTGTTCGGCCCAGGTATGCAGGGCCTGTTCGAAGGCGTCGGCCAGCGAGTCTTCGGCGAGCGGGATGTCGCGGGTCGGGGCCGCGAGCAGCGCGAGCAGCCGTCCGTACGAGGTGCGCGCCGCGCGGTCGGCGGCGGCACGCACCTCATCGGAGACGGGCTTCACACCCAGGAGTCGCCTGCCCAGTGGGTCGCGCCGGGGCGGACCTCGGTGGGACCCCACTGCGCGGACGGCGCCTGCTTCGCCCAGGCGAGCGCGGCATCCAGATCTGCGACATCGATGACGAAGGTGCCGCCGAGCTGCTCTTTGGTGTCGGCGAAGGGGCCGTCTTGGATGCGGAAGTCATCATCGATCGCGGTGACGGTCGTCGTCGAGGAGGATGGCGCCAGCACCTCGGCCGAGATCAGAACGCCTGCGGCCGACAGGTCGGCGGCGTACCTGTGGAACGCGGCCTGGCCCTGTTCGATGGCGGCTTCGTCGAGTTCTCCGGCGGCCATCAGCTCGGGATAGTGCAGCAGGATCGTGTAACGCATGGGGTGTCCTCTCGGATCGGTTTCGATACTTACACCGAGATGACGAATGAGCCAGCGGCGGATCGACATGTCGCCGCCACCTGGCAAGGTGAGACGGTGACCGTCGCCACGCCACCGGACGATCGCGCGCGCACCCGTGCCGCGATCCGCGCGGGTGTCCGTGACGGATTCCTCCTCGAACTCGGGTACATCCCGTTCGACCTCGCGGCGGGTGCCGTCATGGCGCAGACGATGGTCGACCCCGCGGTCTCGATCGCGTCGGGCCCGATCATCTTCGCCGGGGCCGCCCAGCTCGTCGCCGTGCAGCTGCTCGACGCGGGCGCTGCGATCCCGCTCGTCGTTCTGGCGGTGTTCATCGTGAACGCGCGCCACCTGCTCTACAGCGCGAGCCTCGAACCGCACCTCGGCGAGTGGAGCCGACCGCAGCGACTGCTCGGCGCGTTCTTCCTCTCCGACCCGACGTACGCGCTCGCGATCACGCGCTTCGAGCGTCCCGAAGGTGCCGGGTCGAAGCGCGAGCAGCTCGGCTACTACTTCTCCACGAGCATCGTGCTGTGGGTTGGCTGGGCGGTCTTGCTCGCGGTCGGGGTGCTGTTCGGCGGACTCATCCCGCCGTGGGTGCCGCTCGAACTCGCGATTCCGCTGACGTTCCTGCTGCTCGTGCTGCCGCTGCTCAAAGATCGCGCCGGTGTCGTCGCGGCCGCCGTCGGCGGTGTCGCGGCGCTGCTCGCGCAGCCGTTGCCGTTCGGATCGAGCATCATCATCGGAGCGGTGGCGGGCCTCGTCGCTGGCGGCATCGTGCTCGCCCGCACGCAGCCCGTGCTGGAGGTCGACGATGCTTGACCTTCTCGCGATCATCCTCGGTGGTGTCGTCACCTACGTGACGCGCGTGCTCTTTCTCGTGACGAAGAAGGTGCGACCGCCGCGGCGATCGCTGCGATACCTGCCCCTGGTAGGACCCGCCGTGCTGGGAGCGATCGCCGTCCCCGGCATCCTGGCGCCCCGCGGCGAGGTGTCGCTGGTCGAGACGTTGCCGGCCGTGGTGGCCGCGGTGCTGAGCTGGCTGCTTTTCCGTCGCACCCGGCAGCTCGTGATCGCGCTGGTCGGCGGACTCGTGCTCTGGTGGGCGATTGTGTTCGTCTTGAGCATCCTCGGGCTACGTGGCTGAAGCGCCCCGGTCGCGCGCTCAGCTCAGACTCGGGATGACCAGACCGCACGCGCACCGGACTCGCCGATGATGTACGTCTCGACGCTGGCTCCGACCGCGATCCCGACGGCGACCACGATCAGCACCACCGTGACCACGATGCGAAGGGTGCGCGACGAGATCAGACCCGCGAAGCGCCCTTTGCCGGTGAAGAACCTGAACCACACCCACTGCACCAGCGCGACGACGAACAGAGCGATCACCCACGGCAGGAGGTCCTTGCCCAGGTGACCGTGCAGTTCGCTGAGTGCCGACTCGTTCACCTGTTCTTCGAGAGCTTCACCGGCTTCCGTCGTGATCGGGACGCCGACCAGGGATGCGAGCGCCAGCAGCGGCGTGACCACGCCGAGCCGTCGTCGCGCCTCTGGCCACGAGACCGCGAGCACGAGGCACAACGCGGCGACGGGAACAGCCACCACGATCGCATGCACGAGCAGGATGTGAATCGGGAGGTCGTTGAAGAGCCAGCTCATGGTGCCAGATTGCCAACGGCCCCGGTCGGCAGGCAGAGGCAAACGTCCCGTGCGACGATCCTGTCGCTAGCGTGACGCGTTACCGGATGCGCGAACGGATCCGCAGCGCCGCCAACGTCGTGAACACCACCGCCATCGCCACCAGAACGGCCAGGACATACGGCACGGTCACGGCCCAGTCGCCCACCGCAGTCGTGATGCCGTACGCCTCGCTCAGGCCGTCGATCGCCTGTGACTGACCGCCCGTGAACTCGTCGAGCGAGGTCGACGTGAACTGCTGCCGGATCAGCATCGACGACTGCCCGAACGGCAGCGCGTTGATCACGTTCGCCACGCCTTCCGGCAGCGAGCCGACCGGGATGTAGGCGCCGCACAGGAAGCCGAGGACCGTGCCGACGATGGTCGACAGCGCGGAGAACGCGCCCTGCGTGCGCACGAACGAGATGACGAACGCCGACAGCGCCGCGTACGCCGCGCACGAGAGCGCCAGGTAGGCGACGGTCAGCGCGATCTGGGCCGCCGTGAGCACCAGCCCGTCGACGAAGAACAGGTACGCGATGCTGACGATGAGCACGAACAGCGTCATCGTCAGCGCGATGACGAAGCTCGAGAGCAGGTACC
>JBDTQN010000104.1:0-8096 GCA_039932215.1 Pseudolysinimonas sp.
AGCAGCCGTTGCCCCCACCGCTCGTCGTAGACGACGGCCTTCGCGGTGCTGTCGAACGCGGACAGGTGCGCGATGTCGGTCGGTAAGCCGAACGGAAGTCGCCCACCCGGTTCCTCGGCACCGGTGAGCACGCTCGCGAGCGCACGACCGCCCTCCATGCCCCCGTACCAGGCGAGAACGAGCGCCGGCACCTGCTGGCGCCACGTCTCGGTCAAAATCGCGCTGCCGCCGATGAGCACGACGATCGTGCGCGGGTTCGCGGCGGCGACCGCGCGGATGAGCTCGACGTCGGACGGGCGCAGATCGAGCGAACTACGGTCGCCGCCTCGCACGAACCGCGACGCGAGGTGCGCGAGACCGATGAGCGGGGCGCGAAGCGGGCCCGAACTGAAGGCCCTGCCCAGAATGCCCACCTCGACGCCACCGGTGACGACCGATTCGCCCTCGTCGTGCTGATCCAGTCCGACGACGACGATCGCCACCTCTGCCGCGGCCGCTGCGACGGCAGCCGCGCGGGCGCTGCGTCCGGATGCGGTGGTGATACGAACGTCGGGCAGCGCCTCGCGCAAACCCTGCAGTGGTGAGCTGGTCGAGGGTGGCCGCACGCGCGACGAACCGTGGTCACCGAGGTTGGGCAGCGCCGCCAGCCGGCCGACGACAGCGAGGTGCCGGATGCCGGGGTCGAGCGGCAGCAGCGGCGCGCCATCGACGGGGGCATTCTTCAGCAGCACCATCGACTCCGCGGCGACACGGTGCGCAAGCGCCCGGTGAGTGGGCGACGCGACCGCGTCGGTGCCGGGCTCGGCCACGTCGCGAGTAGCAGCGTTCAGCACCGTGGTCCGCAGGATGCGATGCGCCGACTGAAGCACGGTCTCGCGAGCCAGCGCACCCGATCGCAGCGCCGCCGGCAACTCGCGGGCGCGCCGCAGTCGCAGCGGCATCTCCACATCCATGCCCGCCTGCAGGCTGGCGACCGCGTCGTGGGTTCCGAACACCCAGTCGCTCGTCACGAACCCCGTGAAACCCCATTCGTGCCGCAGCACGTCGGTGAGCAACGCCGCGTTGACGTCCATGTACTCGCCGCGCACCCGGTTGTAGGCCGTCATCAGGGAGTCGGCCCCGGCATCCACGACCGCCTTGAAGTGCGGCAGGTAGACCTCGTGCAGCGCGTGGTCGTCGACCGCCACGTCGACCTCGAAGCGTTCGTTCTCCATCGAGTTGAGCGCGAAGTGCTTCACGCACGCCATCACGTGCTCGCGCAAGCCGCGGGTCATCGCGACCCCCATCCGCGCGATGAGCACCGGGTCTTCGCCGTAGCACTCCTGCGCCCGGCCCCATCCGGGGTGACGCAGCAGATTGATGCACACCGACGCGGCGTAGTTGGCGTGCCGTGCCCGGGTCTCGAGGCCGACGGCACGGCCGACCAGCAACTCCAGCTCCGGATCCCAGGTCGCCGCGCGCGCCATCGTCACCGGAAAGGCGGTAGATGCGCCGATCACCACGCCGCGCGCGCCGTCACTGAATCGAATGCCCGGGATGCCGAGGCGGGGCACGGCGCCGGCGACGAACGGCCGCCGACCGAGCAACCACGGGATGAGCGGGAGTAGCCACCACGGGGCATCGCCGTCGAGGAGTCCGAGGAGTTCTGCGTCGGTCAGCTGATCGATCAGCCGCGTGGCGGCCTCATCCGCGTCGAACTCGCCCTCACGGACCGCTCTCACGGCCTCGTCGAAGCCGATGCCCGTGACAACATCCATGCGCTAAATTCTGCACCCCCGCGTGAGCAGCCTCGTGCCGTCGCCAGCGCAGGGGTCGAATCGGGCTCAGTCGCCCTTGCCTGCGCGGACCAGCCAGTCGCACCCCACGGGAACGTGCATCAGGATCTCGTCCCCGCTGTCCAGGTCGAACGTCAGACGCCCCTCGTGGTCGGAGTCGAGGCTTTCGAGAACCTCATCGGTCGTGTAGCGATCGGCCAGGTCGAATGATCCGCCGGCTATATACAGAGTGATCGGCATCTCTTGACGGTAGGTGCGGGCGATCCAGAGTCGCGAGGCCTTGCGGTTTCTCGACCGTGGTGGTTTCCTTTGCGGCCCGCTATCGAGTAGAAATCCTGCATGGGACGTTTTATCTACGGTGCTCGGGGCATGCACATCGAGGTCGAAGACCGCCTTCTCGCTCACGTGCAGGCGGTCGTGGTCAGCAAGGTGCGCCGCAACGAGGGGTTCGTGCTCAGCTGGACCGAGTCCCCGGCGCAGGGCAGCGGTCGACGCTCGATCTGGATCCATCCCTACCTCGAGCTCGTCTTCGAGTACAACGGCAACAAGCGTCCTGAACTGGATCCCAAGCTGGCCGACGAGATGATGGGTCGCGCGGGCACGAATGCCGGCCTCGACCTCGCCGATAACGCGCACAACCCCAAGTCAGGCGCGAAGGTCTCGCCCGTCAGCTGATCCGTGTACTAAGACGTGGATGCCGTCAAGCCCCAGGCACGTGTCGGAGCATCCGGATAGCGTCAGATTGTCTCGTCACCGACATCGACGTCGGGGGCGATCGACACTCTGGACCTCGGACCCTTGCAGGCCTGCCGGTTGTACCGGTGCCTGCAAGGTCCGAGCTGGGTCAGTCCGCCGCCAGCGCCTGCTCGAGGTCGGCGATCAGGTCGTCGACGTGCTCGATCCCGACCGAGAGCCGCAGCAGGTCGAAGGGCACCGGGGTGCCCGCACCCTCGACGCTGGCACGGTGCTCGATGAGGCTCTCGACGCCGCCGAGAGAGGTGGCGCGCTTCCACAGCCGTGTGTTCGCGGCCACCGCGATCGCCGACGCTTCGCCGCCTGCGGTGCGGATCGACAGCATCCCGCCGAACCCGCCCGACATCTGACGCTGTGAAATCTCATGCCCGGCGTTCGTCGCCAGGCCGGGATACAGCACCTCGGCGACCAGTGGGTGCCCGTCGAAATGCTCGGCGAGCGCCAAGGCCGAGGCGCTCGCCGCCCGCACCCGCAGGTAGAGCGTCCGCATCCCGCGCAGCAGCAGCCACGACTCGAACGAGCCGAGAGTGCCGCCGACCTGCGCCCGCACGGCCCGCACCCGCGTCCAGTGGTCGTCGGCGGTGCGGGTCGTGAGCGCGCCCGCGGTCAGGTCGGAGTGCCCGTTCAGGTACTTGGTCGCCGAGTGCATGACGAGATCGGCGCCGAGCGCGAGCGGGCGCGTCAGCACGGGTGTCGCCGACGTCGAGTCGACGGCGAGCCGTGCCCCCGCCGCGTGCACGAGCGCCGCGGTCGCCGCGATGTCGGTCACCGTCCAGAGCGGGTTGGCCGGCGTTTCGACCCACACGAGCGTGGTCGAGCCGGGCCGCAGGGCCGCCTGCACGGCGGCGGGCGAGGTCATGTCGATCAGCTCGACATCGAGTCCCCACGACGTGGCGAAGCCCATCAACCAGTTGCGCAGGCTCCAGTACATGACCTTCGGGGCGAGCACGTGATCGCCCGGCTGCAGCGCCTGGAACACGGCGGTCGCGGCCGCCATCCCGCTCGCGAACAGCAGCGTCTGCTCGCCGCCTTCGAGCGCCGTCAGAAGCGCCTCGGCCTGCTCGAACGCCGGGTTCTGGTCGCGCATGTAGACGCGGCCCGAGCTGTACCCGTTGTCTTCGTCGCGCAAGAAGGTGCTCGAGATGTGAATCGGCGGGTTGATCGCGCGGGTCGCCTCATCCACCCACCCGAGTCCCTGTGCGGTGAAGCTCTCGGGGTGCACGTCGTCGGTCGCCATAGGCCGATGCTAACCGGGCGCGGTCGGTGCCACGGGGTACCGTCGCCGCATGAGCGAGATCACGCGCGAGGCGTTCACCGCGGCCGACGAGACGAGCGACTGGGGCATCGTGATCTCTGGGCCGTGTGCGCTCTACCGCACGCAGACCTATCGCTCCGCGATCGAACTGGTGGATGCCGTGGCCGGCCTCGCGACAGACGACCTGCAGCCCGAATTCGAGATCCGATCCCGCGCGGTTCTGGTGCGGCTTCCGGCGCCCGATCGCCGCATCCACTCTTCTCATCTCGAGCTGGCGCAGGCGATCACGCGGGTGGCGCGGCAGCACGACGCCACACCCGACCCGTCGGGCATCCAAGACGTGCAGATCGCGCTCGATGCCGCCGACGAAGATGCGGCGCGGGCGTTCTGGGGCGCCGCGCTCGGGTTCGATCCGATGCGGCACAGCCACCTGCGCTCGCGCGACCGGATCGGCCCGACGTTCTTCATCAACGACAAGCCCTACCGGCCGCCGCGCAACCGCTTTCATGTCGACGTGTCGCTGCCGCCCTCGCAGGCGCAGGCGCGGGTCGACGCGATCCTCGCCGCCGGTGGGCACATGCTCGGCGACCGTTACGCGCCCGAGTTCTGGTCGCTCATCGACACCGAGGGCAACGTCGTCGACCTGGCGACCTGGCAGGGTCGCGATCCCGGCGACTGATCGCCGCGAGAGCCGGCCGCCGCTAGAGCTGGCCGACCGCCACCGGCTGAGGTTCTTCGCCGGCGAGCGTGCGCTCGACCGTCTCGAGCTCTTCGAAACTGGATCGCACGAGCGGCAGCGCACGCGAAACGGCCTTGTCGATGCGCTCGAGGAGTCCCTCGTCAGACACCAGGTAGTCGGTGAAGTCGGAGTCGTGGGCGTACACCCCGACCGGCAGCGCGAGCGACTGGAAGAAGCCGAACAGCGGTCGCAGCTGGTGCTCGATGATCAGCGCGTGCCGCTCGCTGCCGCCCGTCGCGGCCAGCAGTACGGGGGTGTCGACGAGCGCGTACTGGTCGACGAAGTCGAAGAGGTACTTGAACAGCCCGGTGAATGAGGCGCGGTAGACGGGAGTGGCCACGATCAGCAGATCGGCGTTCTCGATGCGCTGCAGCTCGGCCTCGGCGACCTCGGGCAGCTCTTTGCGGGTCAGCGCCCCACCGAGGTGCGGCCCCAGCTCATGCAGCGTGATCAGGTGGGTGTCGACCGGCAGCAGCTGCGAGAACGACGCGGCGATCGCCTCGACGAGCGCGGTGGTGCGCGACGGGGCGGTGAGGCTGCCGGACACGGCGACGATGCGCAGGGGCCGGGATGGCGTGGTCATGCAGCGAGGCTAGGCCGGTGTGCGCCGATGCTCACCCTGCGTGACGAACTGTGAAGTGTGCGTGCGTTCGAGCGCAGCACCTTCGACGTCGACATCGGGCAGGATGCGATCCAGCCACCGCGGCAGCCACCAGGCCTTGTCGCCGGCAAGATGCATCAGCGCGGGCACGATCAGCATCCGCACCACGAACGCATCGAACAGCACGCCGATCGCGAGGCCGAACCCGAGCGGGCGCACCATCGTCAGGTGCGAGAACACGAACCCGCCGAACACCGACGCCATGATGATCGCCGCGGCCGTGACGACGGCGCGACCTCCGCGGCGGCCCACCACGACGGCGGTGCGCGCGGGCAGACCGTGCACGTACGCCTCGCGCATGCCCGACACCAGGAACAGCTGGTAGTCCATCGCCAGGCCGAACAGCACGCCGATCAAGATGATCGGGGCGAAGTTCAGGATGGGTCCCGGGTCGTGCACGCCGAATACGGCGCCCAGCCAGCCCCACTGGAAAACCGCGGTGACGGCACCCAGGGCGGCGAACAGCGACAGCACGAACCCGCCGGTCGCGATCAGCGGCACGAGCAGCGACCGGAACACGATGGTCATGATGATCAGCGACAGCCCGATGACGAGCCCGAGGTACAGCGGCAGCACGCCGGCGAGCTTCGCCGAGATGTCGATGTTGCCACTCGCCTGGCCGGCGACGCCGATCTGGATCCCGTCGAGGATGGTGTCGTGCGAGCGCAGATCGTTCACCAGCTGCTCGGTCGAGACACTCGACGGGCCGTCACCCGGAACCACCTGGAAGGCGAAGAAGTCGCCATCGGCCGACACGCCCACCGGGGCGACCGCGACCACATCGTTTTGAGCCATCAGCCACTCGGTGACGTCGGCCTGCAGCGCGACCGCGGCCTCGTCGAACACCGGGTCGGCGGGTTCGGCGACGAACAGCAGCGGGCCGTTCTGACCCGCGCCGAACTCGTCGGCCACGATCGAATAAGCGCGGTACTGGGTCGAGTCAGTGGGCTCGGACGAGCCGTCGGGAAGACCGAGGCGCATCGAGAGCGCCGGGACGGCCACGATCAGCAGGCCGATCACCGCCGCCGCGAGCACGGCGACCGCGGCCGGGGTGCGCATCGGGCGGGCGATCTTCTCCGGGCGTGAGGCCGACGTCGCGTCGGTGCGTTCGCGGCGCGACAGCACCCGCGTGCCGATGAGGCGCAACAGGGCAGGAGTCAGAGTCACGGCGATCATCACGGCGATGAGCACGCAGACGGCGCCGACAGTTCCCATCACGGCGAGGAACGGGATGCCCGTGACGTTGAGCGCGAGCAGCGCGACCGTCACCGTGAGGCCGGCGAACACGACCGCGTTGCCGGCCGTGCCGTTGGCGAGCCCGATGGATTCCCGCAGCGGCATCCCGAGACGCAGCTGGCGCCGATGACGGTTGATGATGAACAGCGAATAGTCGATGCCGACGGCGAGCCCGAGCATGACGCCGAGCACCGGGGTCACCGAGGTCATGTCGACGACGCCCGAGAACGCGAGCGAGCCCGCGACGCCGACGCCGACGCCGATCAACGACGAGACCAGCGGGATGAGCGTGGGCAGCAGGCTGCGCAGCATGATCACCAGCACGATCGAGGCGATGATCACGCCGATGATCTCGCCGGGCCCGATCAGGCCGGCGGTCGAGGCCGCGATCTCGGTCGAGTAGTCGACGGTCACTCCGGGGATTTTCGCGTCGTCGAGCGCGGCGGCCACGGCCGCCTTGACCTCGGGCGCCAGGTCGAAGAGCTGCCCGTGGAACACCACGACGCCGATCGCCGTCGCGCCGTCACCGGACACGGTCCGGATGTCGCGGGCGGCATCCAGAAGCTGCTGGGCGGCGACGAGCTCGGGCGTCGCCGACCCGAGGGCGGCGATCGCGCCATCGAGTTGCTGCTGCTGGGCGGCCCGGTCGGCATCGGTGACGAAAGGGTCGACGATGCTGTCGACACCGGGCAGGTCGGTGAGGCCGTCGAGAACATCGCTGATCGCGGCGCGCTGGTCGGCGTCGAACGCCACCCCGTCGCTGGTCTGGAAGACCACGGTGCCGCTGGCGCCGCCCAGGTCGGGCAGCTTCTCTGCGACGCGATCGTTGATGACCGCGGTCGGGGTGCCCGGGATGCTGAGGGATGCGGCGAGGCCTCCTCCGCTCATCAGGAAGGCCCCGACGGCGATGGCGAGAACGGCGAGCCACCCGCCGAGGACGGCGAGCGGGCGGTGCGCGGCCAGCAGGCCGAGACGGGAAAGCAGTTTCGCCATGGCGGCGCGCCTTTCATCGAGTTTCGTCGGGAAACGGGTGGGGGCGCCACGTCGAGCCGGGTCGAGTTTATCCAACGCGTGTCGGATAAAGGACGAATGTCGGCAAACCCGCAGGTTCGCCCAAACCACGACAGCACCCGGTCACCTGCGAGAATCGCGGCATGGACCCCCGGATCGCGAGGACGCGAGACAGCCTGCAGCAGGCGCTGCTCGAACTCGCCAGCGACAACGAACTCGGCGACATCGCCGTCGCCGACATCGTCGAGCGGGCCGGCGTGAACCGCAGCACGTTCTATCAGCACTACGCCGACAAAGAGACGCTGCTCGCCGACGCCCTCGACGCCGCCGTCGAGCAGGCCGGCGCCGAGCTGCCCGACTTCTCCGGACCGCTCGGCGGGCCGCCCGACGCCCTGCTCTCGTACCTGCGCCACCTCGACGAGCACGCCGCCGTGTACCGCCGGGTGCTGGGCGAGCACGGCTCGCCCGTCGTGACCGAGCGGCTGCGCGCGCGCATCGAGGCCGCCGTGAGCGACACCATCGGTCAGTCGAGCGCGCACATCTTCACCGGGCTCCCGGTCGATGTGGTCGCGGCCGGGATCGCCGGGTCGGTCATGGGTGTGCTCTCGGCCTGGATCGCGCGCGAGCCGCGACCGTCGCCCGAGACCGCAGGCGACTGGGTCTGGC
>JBDTQN010000105.1:0-8060 GCA_039932215.1 Pseudolysinimonas sp.
CGAGGTCCCCGGTCTCGAGACCGGTCTCGAGACGACCGCCGAGAACCTGCGCCGCCTCCTGATTCCGCGCGACCCCGACGACGGGCGTGACGTGATCATGGAGATCAAGGGCGGCGAGGGCGGCGAAGAGTCGGCCCTGTTCGCGGCCGACCTGCTGCGCATGTACCTGCACTACGCCGAGTCCAAGGGCTGGAAGACGGAGCTGCTCGCCAGCACCGACAGCGACATGGGCGGTTTCAAAGACGTGCAGGTGGCCATCAAGTCGAACGCGACCGACCCCTCCCAGGGCGTCTGGGCGAACCTGAAGTACGAGGGCGGCGTGCACCGCGTGCAGCGGGTGCCGGCGACCGAGTCGCAGGGCCGCATCCACACCTCGACGACCGGTGTGCTGGTGTTTCCCGAGGTCGATGAGCCCGACGAGGTCGAGATCAACCCGAACGACCTCAAGATCGACGTGTTCCGCTCCAGCGGGCCGGGTGGGCAGAGCGTCAACACCACCGACTCGGCGGTGCGCATCACCCACCTCCCGACCGGCATCGTCGTGTCGATGCAGAACGAGAAGAGCCAGCTGCAGAACCGCGAGGCCGCCATGCGCGTGCTGCGCGCCCGCATCCTGGCGAAGCAGCAAGAAGAGCTGGATGCCGTGTCCAGCGCCGCCCGCAAGAGCCAGATCCGCTCGATGGACCGCTCCGAACGCATCCGCACCTACAACTTCCCCGAGAACCGCATCGCCGACCACCGCACCGGCTACAAGGCGTACAACCTCGACGCGGTGATGAACGGCGCCCTCGAGCCGGTCATCGAGTCGTGCATCCAGGCCGACGAAGAGGCACGCCTCGCGGCGATCGGCGACGAGTCCTGAGCACCATCGCTTCGCTGCGCGAGCACGCCATCCGGGTGCTCACCGACGCCCACGTGCCGTCGCCCGAGGTCGACGCCGAGCTGCTCATCGGCCACGTGCTCGGACTGACTCGCGGCCAAGTGCAGGCGAAGGCGATGACGGATGCCGGGGTCGGCCCCGACGACACGGTCGCGGTGGTCGAGGTGGTCGAGCGTCGCGCCGTCCGCGAGCCCCTGCAGCACATCACGGGTCGCGCCGCCTTCCGGTCGCTCGACCTCGCCGTCGGACCGGGCGTGTTCGTACCGCGTCCCGAGACCGAGACGGTGGCTCAACTCGCCATCGACGCCCTCATGGCCGTGGCGTCGCCGTCGCCTCTTGGGGTCGACCTCGGCACCGGCTCGGGTGCGATCGCGCTGGCGCTGGCGACCGAGGTGCCCCACGCGCGCATCGTCGCGGTCGAGAACTCGCCGCGGGCGTTCCCCTGGACGAAGCAGAACGCGCGCGACGTCGGCGCCGACAACCTGCGCCTGGTCTTCGCCGACCTGGCCGACGCCGTGCCCGAACTCGACGGCACGGTCGACGTGGTCGTCTCCAATCCGCCGTACATCCCGCTCGGCGCGGTGCCGCGCGACGCCGAGGTGCGGCTGCACGATCCCGAGCATGCGCTGTACGGCGGGCCCGACGGCCTGGATGTCGTGCGAGCCGTCTCGACGCGCGCCCTGTCGCTGCTGCGGCCGGGCGGCACCCTCGTGCTCGAGCACGGCGACGAGCAGGCAGCCGCGATCCGCGAGCTGCTCACCGCCGCCGGCTGGCACGCGCCCGTCACCACGCGCGACCTCCTCGCGCGCGACCGCGCTACCTCTGCAACTCGCTGACGCGAGACCGCAGAAATCGTGGTCACGCTCGCGCGATGGAACGATATTTGCGGTCTTGACGCGCGCCGCTTGCGGTTAGGCGCGGTCGCGCGCGAAAGTCTCCACGGCATCCATGAGGGCGGCCGGCGTCGTGAACAGGTGACCGGTGATGCCGACCGATTCGGCGCCGCGCACGTTCTCGATCAGGTCGTCGGTGAAGAACACGTCGGCGGGGTCGGCGTCGTACTCGTCGAGCAGGCGCTGGAACACGACGCGGTTGGGCTTGCGCGCTCCGTAGTACGACGACGTGCGCAGGTGATCGCCGAACAGCGGGGCGATCTCGGGGGCGAGCGTCGCCAGGTGCTTCTCGACGAGGGGTCCGTTGTTGGTGAGCAGGCTCACGTCCCCGAGTTCAGCCGCCCGCTCGACCGCCGCGATGGAATCCGGCCACGGCGTCATGCCGCTGCGCCGGTTGGCAACCCAGTCCTCTACAGAGACGTTCACCCCGATCGCCTTCACCCACGCGGAGTGGTAGGCGTCCGCGTCGCGGTACCCGCCCGCCTCGGCCGCCCACTCGCCGGCGGCGTTCCACCAGCGGCGGCGTAACTCGTCGAGGTCGTGGCCGGTGAGGGCGGTGAGACCGTCCATGCGCTTCGACCAGTCGTAGTCGTAGAGCACGTCGTCCATGTCGAACACGTAGAGGAGTGGCACAGTGACTCCACTCTAGGATCGAGAGGATGGCGACGTACGACACCGCAGTGGCGGAGCAGCTGCTTACGGGCATGCGCCTCGCCCGTCAAGCCATCGGCAAGGGCGAGCTCGTGGTCATCCCGACCGACACCGTCTACGGGGTCGCGGCCGATGCGTTCTCGCCGGCCGCTGTCGCCCGCCTGCTCGAGGCCAAGGGGCGCGATCGCACCGCGCCGCCCCCGGTGCTGATCCCCGGCATCCCGACTCTCGACGCGCTCGCCGAGGTCGTCCCCGACGAGGTGCGCGCCCTGGTCGCGGAGTTCTGGCCCGGCGGACTGACGGTCGTGGTGCGTGCGCGCAAGACGCTCGACTGGGACCTGGGCGAGACGCGGGGCACCGTCGCGCTGCGCATGCCCGCCGACAAGATCGCGCTCGAGCTGCTCGCCGAGACCGGGCCGCTCGCGGTGTCGAGCGCCAACACGACCGGTGAGCCAGCTGCGACGACGGCCGCGGCCGCCGAGAAGATGCTGGGGGATGCCGTGGCCGTCTACCTCGAGGCGGGTCCGGCAGGCGACGTGGGATCGACCATCGTCGACGCGACCGGGCTCGACTCCCCGGCGGGCAAGTTGCGCATCCTGCGCAGTGGCATCATCTCCGATGCCGAGATCGTGCGCATCGTGGGGGCCGACCGGTGCGAATAGTCTTCTACCTCATCGTCGCCGGCTCGTCGGCGGTCGTCACGTTCGGTCTCGCGTACCTGATCTTCAAACTCAGCCACAAGTACCGGCTGTATCCGAAGATCCGTGCCCGCGACGTGCACACCCGGCCGACGCCGCGCCTCGGCGGAGTCGCGATGTTCCTCGGCATCGTCACGGCGTTCGCGATCGGCTCGTTCCTTCCGCCCCTCGCCCTGATCTACGCCGACCCCGGCAAGATCTTCGCCATCCTCGGCGCCGCGTTCCTGATCGTGCTCATCGGTGTCGCCGACGACATCTGGGATCTCGACTGGCTCACGAAGCTGGCCGGGCAGATCATCGCCGCCGGCCTGCTGGCCTGGCAGGGGGTGCAGATCGGCAGCATCCCCATTCCGGGTCTGATCGTCATCGGCTCGCCGTGGATGTCGCTCATCCTCACCGTGTTCATCGTCGTGCTGGTGATGAACGCCATCAACTTCATCGACGGGCTCGACGGGCTGGTCGCCGGCGTCGCGATCATCTCGAACAGCGTGTTCTTCGTCTACGCGTATCTGATCTCATTCGGCACCAGTGAGCAGACCGACTACTTCAACCTGTCGCAGTTCATCGCGGCGGTGCTGATCGGTGCGTGCATCGGGTTCTTGCCGCTCAACTGGCACCCGGCGCGGCTCTTCATGGGCGACGCGGGCGCACTGCTGGTAGGGATGCTGATGGCCGCGTCGAGCGTGGCCGTCACCGGCAACATCGACCCGTGCCGCCTGAACGGCGAGTGCTCGAACCCGACCGACCTGCTGGGCGCGTCGGGACTGCTGCCCGCCTTCATCCCGATCCTGTTGCCGTTCGCGGTGCTGATCGTGCCGCTGCTCGACTTCGGGCTGGCGGTGTTCCGCCGGCTGCGCGCGGGCAAGTCGCCGTTCAGCGCCGACCGCAAGCACCTGCACCACCGTCTGCTCGACATGGGGCATACCCACTTCCATGCGGTGCTGATCTTCTACGCATGGACGGCCGTCGCGTCGGTCGGGTGCCTGCTCGTGCTGCTGCTGCACGACTGGTGGTGGGCGCTGATCATCACGGGTGTCGGGCTGCTGGTCTGCACGATCCTGACGCTGGCCCCGCTCAGCAGGCGCAAGGCCGCGGAGGCCGCCGTGCAGAGCGCCGACCCCGAGGTCTCGGGCGATGCGGAACTCGCCGCGTTCGATGCGCTGGATGCCGCGGCCGAGCGCTTCGATCCGGCCGAGCCTCCGACGGATGCCGAGGCCGAGGTCGTGCTCGACCGGCTGAACGAGAAGGGCTCATCATGAGCGTCACCCCGATCCTCACTCGCGCCCTCGTCTACGGTGCGATCGTCGCGGTCGCCGTGACCGCGGTCGCGGCGGGAATCGGAATGCTGGTCTCTGGTCAGCTCGGGCTGGCAGGCGCGCTCGTCGGAGGTGCCGTCTCGGCGGTCTTCCTGGGTCTGACCGCCGCGAGCATGTTGCTGGCCGGGCGGGTCAGCAAGGGCGATGGCACGAGCCCCCTGTATTTCGGGGTCGTACTGGGCGTGCTGCTGCTCAAAATGGTGCTGTTCGTCGTGGCGGCCCTGTGGCTGCGTAGCGCCGACTGGATGGACGCGCGGGTCTTCGCTATCACCGTCATCGTGACC
The DNA here is from genome assembly GCA_039932215.1 of Pseudolysinimonas sp. GTDB lineage: Bacteria > Actinomycetota > Actinomycetes > Actinomycetales > Microbacteriaceae > JBDSKH01. Next base: position 4,723 of record JBDTQN010000105.1, read on the forward strand.
GTTCTCGGGTCGCTCGTCGGCGACCTCGTTGCGTTCGCACGAGCGCGCGTTCCGTACGTCAGCGACGTCCGGTTGCCGGGCGAGCCGGGCGAGAATCCTTGATAGGGTTAGGGAGACCTTCCCCCCTACGATCGCCGCGTCGCTGCGTCCTGATCAGGAGAAAGCCCTGCTAGCCTCAATCCTCGCTCCCGCCGCCGCGTACCTCACCGGTTCCAGCGCCTCGGAGTGCCCCCCCGGTGAGTTCTGCGGTCCCTCGATCGACGAGTTCTTCCCCGAGCCCGTGCTGTTCATCGGCACCCCGTTCGAGATGAACCGCATCCTGATCATCCGCATGATCATCGTGGTTCTGCTGGTACTTCTGTTCTGGGTCGGAACGCGCAACCTCAAGGTCATCCCGGGCCGCGCCCAGGTGGCGTTCGAGTTCGTCACCGGCTTCGTGCGCAACAGCATCATCATCGACACCCTCGGCGAGAAGAATGGCCGGCGCTTCATGCCGCTGCTGTTCACCATCTTCTTCCTCACGCTCGGACTGAACATCACCGGCGTGATCCCCGGCCTACAGATCGCAAGCACCGGCCTGATCGGCATGCCGATCATCATGGCCGTCGTCACCTACGTGGTCTTCATCTACGCGGGGCTGCGACAGCACGGGATCAAGTACTTCAAGAACCAGTTGATCCTGCCGGGCGTGCCGCTGCCGCTCGTGCCGTTCCTGGCACTGCTCGAGTTCCTGTCGACGTTCATCCTGCGACCGGTCACGCTCACGCTCCGTCTCACGATGAACCTGGTCGCGGGTCACATGCTGCTGGCTCTGTGCGCCCTGGCGACGCAGTTCTTCTTCGTCACGGTGCTGATCAATCAGGGCAACATCATCGGCATTCTCGGCATCGGCACCTTCGCGTTCCTGATCGCGTTCACGCTGCTCGAGCTGTTCGTCGCCGCCCTGCAGGCGTACGTCTTCACGATCCTCGCCGCCATCTACATCCAGTTCTCTCTGGCTGACGAGCACTAAACGCTCGCGGTCTGAAAATCACCACCCTCGAAAGGAAACATCTGTGAACGTAGTCGGACAGCTCGCCCCCCTCGCCTTCGGACTCGCCGTCATCGGCTCCGGTATCGGCGTCGGCATCATCGTCGGCAAGACGATCGAGTCGGTCGCCCGCCAGCCTGAGCTGCAGGGCCGCCTGCAGGGCCTCATGTTCCTCGGCATCGCACTGACCGAGGCGCTCTGCTTTATCGCAATCGCGGTCGCGTTCATCCCGTTCCCCCCGCCCACGCAGTAAGCCCCGCGCCCGCTGATTTCTGCAACCGATCTAAGGAGTCTGGATGCTGACCGCATTCGCCATCCTGAGCGCGACGCCCGAGCCTGAGGCCGAGCACTCATTGCTGATCCCCGAGATCCCCGACCTGCTGTGGGGCTCCATCGCGTTCATCCTCATCCTCGTGGTGATGATCTGGAAGGGCGTTCCCCGCATCAACGCGGCGCTGGACGCTCGCACCGATGCGATCGAGGGTGGCATCAAGCGCGCCGAAGAGGCGCAGGCGGAGGCGAAGGCCGCGCTCGACAAGTACAACGCGCAGCTGGCCGAAGCCCGCGGCGAGGCGGGCCGCATCAAGGACGAGGCCCGCGACGACGCGAAGAAGATCCGCGCGGAGCTGGTCGAGGCCGCACAGGTCGAGGCCGCCCGGATCGTTGCGAACGGTCAGGCGCAGATCGAGGCCGAGCGTTCGGCCGCGATGGTGTCGCTGCGTTCCGAGGTCGGCACCCTGGCGCTCGACCTCGCGTCCGGCGTCATCGGGGAGTCTCTCACCGACGACAAGAAGGCGACCGGTATCGTCGACCGCTTCCTGGCCGACCTCGCCGGCACCACGAAGGCCAAGGCAGGCAAGTAATGGGATCGGCGTCACGCGTCGCCCTCGAGGCGGCCACTCAGGCACTCGCCTCGGCGAAGGGCGTCACGCTCGAGACCGGTGAGCAGTTGCTCTCGGCCGGGCGCGACATCGCGGGCTCCTCGCAGTTGCGCGCGCTGCTGGCCGACCCCTCGATCGAGACGGCTGAGAAGACCGCGCTGATCGGCAAGATCTTCAGCTCGATCGACTCGGCCGCCACGGCCCTGCTCGGCTCGCTCGTGTCGTCACGCTGGTCGAACTCCGATCAGTTGATCGACGGAATCGAGCAGGTCGGCATCCGTGCGATCGCCGACAGCACCGAGAGTGCAACGATCGAGGCCGAGCTCTTCGCCTTCTCACGCGCGGTGTCCAGCGACCCCGACCTCGAACTCGCAGTCGGCAGCAAGCTCGGCGACCCGGCCGAGAAGGCCGCGCTCGTCGACCGCCTGCTCGCCAAGAAGGTCGACCCCGGCACTCTCGCGATTGTGCGGCACCTCGTGCAGAGCCCGCGCGGCCGTCGTATCGGCGGCCTGCTCAGCACCGCGGCCGAGACGGTGGCAGATGCGTCGGGCGGCATCGTCGCGACGGTCACCGCCGCGGCACCCCTGACCCCCGCACAACTTGAGAGCCTGACCACGACCCTGGCGTCGCAGTACGGTCGCGAGCCGCGCATCGCGGTCGAGATCGATCCGGCCGTCATCGGCGGACTGCGGGTGCAGGTCGGCGACGATGTCATCGACGGCACCGTGGCATCCCGCCTCACCGAACTTCGCCTGCAACTCGCGGGCTGACCAGACTCCCCAAAAAAGGAACCCCAATGGCAGACATCACCATCAGCCCGGACGAGATCCGCAGCGCGCTCAAGGACTTCGTCGCCGGCTACAAGCCGACCGCGGCGTCCAAGACCGAGGTGGGCACCGTCATCGACGCCGCCGACGGCATTGCCCACGTCGAAGGCTTGCCCGGCGTCATGGCGAACGAGCTGCTCCGCTTCGCGGACGGCACCCTGGGCCTCGCGCTGAACCTCGACGAGAGCGAAATCGGTGTCATCGTGCTCGGCGAGTTCGCCGGTGTCGTCGAGGGCATGGAGGTCACCGGTACCGGTGAGGTGCTCAGCGTCCCGGTGGGCGACGCCTTCCTCGGCCGCGTCATCGACCCGCTCGGCGCGCCCATTGACGGTCTCGGCGAGATCAAGAGCGACGGTCGCCGCGCGCTCGAACTGCAGGCTCCCGGTGTCATGTCGCGCAAGAGCGTGCACGAGCCGATGCAGACCGGCATCAAGGCCATCGACGCGATGATCCCGATCGGCCGCGGTCAGCGTCAGTTGATCATCGGCGACCGCCAGACCGGCAAGACGGCCATCGCGATCGACACGATCATCAACCAGAAGGCGAACTGGGAGTCGGGCGACACCAACAAGCAGGTGCGCTGCATCTACGTCGCCATCG
>JBDTQN010000106.1:0-8053 GCA_039932215.1 Pseudolysinimonas sp.
GACGGTCCTACCCCTGAAAGCCGGTCAATGTCGACCACTCACCCGCTCGCGCGTGCCTCACTGGCAGGCGCGCTCACGCTCGCCACCGTGCTCGTGCTGGTACTCGTCCCCGACGCGGTGCAGGCGTACGCGCCGAACATGATCGGGGCTTTGCGGCTGCCGGGCGAGCCCGCGTTCGTGGCGGCCCATCGGGGCGACCGGGCCGATGCGCCCGAGAACACCATTCCGGCGTTCGAGGCGGCGTTCGCGAACGGCCTCGAGGTGGTCGAGACCGACGTGCAGCTGACCGCGGACGGCTTCCCCGTGCTGTTGCACGACCCGACCGTCGATCGCACCACCGACGGCACCGGTGCGATCGCCGACCTCACACTCGCCCAGGTGCAGGCTCTCGACGCGGGCTCGTGGTTCGACCCGTCCTACGCCGGCACGCGCGTGCCGCGGCTCGGGGAGTTCCTCGACCTGCTGTCCGCGACACCGCACACCCGCGCCCTCGTCGAGCTCAAGGAGTACTGGACCGCCGACGACATCCGCAGCATCCTCGACGAGATCTACCTGCGCGGTGTGCAGAACCGCGTCGTGTTCGCCAGCATCCACCTCGGCACGGTGGCGAACCTCGCCGACGCCGCACCCGCCATCCCGCGCATGATCATCCGGCGAGACCTGCCCGCCGATCCCGTGGGTCTCGCGGCGTTCTATGGCGCGATCGCGATCATGACGTCGCCCTGGTCGCTCGAGACCTATCCGGATGCCGTGGCCGACATGCATGCGGCCGGTTACGGCGTGCTGGTGTACACCCTCAATTCCGAGAAGCGCTGGAGCGAGGCGACCTCGTACGGCGTGGACGGAATCGTCACCGACGCCCCCAGTGAGCTCGACGACTGGATCGCGGCGACCGCGCCCGGTACGTAGCTACAGCTTGGCGATCAGTCGTCGGAAGAATGCGATGCCGCGCAGGTAGGTCGAGACGCGGATGCTCTCGTCCTTGGCGTGCAGCGCGGCGCGCTCGGCGGTCGTCAGGTCGAAGGGCAGGAAGCGGTAGACCCCGTCGCTGATCGCGGCGAAGTGGCGGCTGTCGCTGGCCTGCAGCATCACGTAGGGGGCGACGATCACGTCGGGGAACACCTCGAGGATCGTCTCGGCCAGGCGATCCCACTCCGCGCCGTGGTTCGGCGAGACCGGCGACGGGTCGTTGCCGTAGACGACGTCGACACGCACCTGCTCGTCGCCGATCGCGTGCCGGATCTCATCCGCGGTGCGCTCCACGGTCGAGCCGATCGCGATCCGCGCGTTGACCATCGCGGTGGCGCGCTCGGCGATCACGTTGTCGCCGGCGCTGCCGGTGAGACGCGTGACCGCGCGGGTCGTGCGCACCATCGCGGCTGCCTCGCCACCTCGTCGCGCGAGGGCGCGCGTGAGCACCCGCCGGAACGTGCGCGGCCGCCGGAACAGCCCGCGCTGGGTGCCGCGCGCCCGAGGTGCGATCGCCCGCAGCATCTCGGCGACCGGTGCGGTCAGCCGCGCAGGGGCCGGATGCCGTTCCAGTCGCACGATCGCGCGGGCAAGGGTCGTGGTGGCTCCGTCGCGGGCGGGAGTGGCGGCGTGGCCGCCGGGTTTCTCGACGCTCAGCCGGATCCCCGCGAGCCCCTTCTCGGCCACCCCGATATAGGCAACGGCGCCGTCGAGGCCGGGGAAGGCATCCGAGGCCACCGCCCCGCCCTCGTCGAGCACCAGCCCCGGCCGCACGCCACGCTCGGCGAGCAGGTCGACAGCGCGCTCGGCGCCCGAGCCGGCGGTCTCTTCGTTCGCGCCCGAGAACACGTAGACGTCGGCGGCGGGGGTGAACTCGTCGGCGAGGCGCTGCTCGATCGCCTCGAGTAAGGCGACCAGCGCGCCCTTGTCGTCGAGAGTGCCGCGACCCCAGATGCGGTCGCTGACGAGCTCGGCCGCGAACGGCTCGTGTCGCCAGCCCGGCTCGTCGGCCGGCACCACGTCGTGGTGCGCCATCAGCACGGTGGGGCGTCCGGTGCCCTGACCTGCCCAGCGAAAAAGCAGGCTCGCGTCGTCGATCAGCTCGACTTCAAGCCTCTCGTGCACCAGCGGGTACAGCTCGGCGAGCGTCTCGTGGAACAGCGCGAACGCCGCGTGGTCGACGTCGGCCGGGTCGTTGCGCGAGACGGTCGGAATCTGCAGCAGGGCGCGGAACCGCGTGACCGCCCCGTCGCCTGTCGCCTCGAAGCTCACCGTCCGATGCTACGGGTCGCCTACGCCTTGACCGCTCCCGCGGCCCAGTCGACGACGACGTCGTTCGGCCCTTCGCCGAGCTTCGCGTGCAGCTTCGACCCGGGGTAGAGCAGTGGCAGCGCGGAGGCCGGCACCGCGTTGCCGACCTGGATCTGGTAAGGCTCGGGCACACCGGTCGCGACCGTCAGCGTGAGGGCGTGCACCGGGTCGCCCTTGGCGCTCTTCACGCCGATCGGCGTGTTCGCGACCAGCACGACGGTGATCGGCTTGCCGCCGGCGAGGATGCCCGCTGCGCTGTTCGGTCCCTCGCTGGCGGGCAGGGTCACCTCGGGCACGGGGGAGTCGAAGTCGATCGCGATCTTGCTGTGATCATTCGGGTCCACCTTGACCGCGACGACCGCGCCACCGGCAGAGAGCTGCGGGATGTAGACCTCTTGGATGCGCTGGCTGACCTGCGCCTGCCAGGGTTGCTGGCCATCGATCATGACGTTCATCGTCACGGTGCACTTGCGCTCGACGAGGCCGTTGCCGATCTGCAATGTCATGCCCGAGGCGTCGATGCCGATCACCTCACCGCGCCCGAGGATGCCGTTCTGCAGAACGTCGGCGTCCGCACCGCCGATGGCCTCGTTCGCCCCGTCGATCAGATCGTCGAAGAAACCCATTGCGCGTGCTCCTGTCAAAAGTGGTCGGGACGGCGCCAGGCTAGTGGCTCGTCCGGCCGACGGGCAACGGGCGGATAGTCTGGAGCAGATGTCAGGTACTCGCGACCGCTACGGCCGGCCGGCCTTCCGCCGCACCGCGCTCGCTCCGGGTTTGCTCGCCGGTGTCGCCTTGCTCGGCGCGGTCGCGTTGATCGAGAATCCGGCGTTCATCGTCTTCCGGTTCGTCGTCTCGATCTTGGCGCTGGTGGTCGTCGTATTCGCGTTCCAGGCGAAGCACTGGTGGTGGATTCCGGTCATGCTGGCGATCGCGGTCGTCTGGAACCCCGTCTACCCGCTCGACATCTCGGGACCCTGGTGGGTCGCCGCGCAATACGTCGGCATCCTGCTGTTCGTGCTCGCCGGGGTGTTCATCAGAGTGCCGTTCACGGCAGAAGACGCGAAGCGCTGATGGCCCGCCTCACCCTGCGGCATCGGCTCGCGCGCGTGCACCCGTTCGTCTGGATCGGCGCGGTCGCCGCGATCGCGGGACTCGTCGCCTGGCCACTGGGTGGCTGGGACACGGTCGAATTGCAGAGCACGAAGACTCCGGTCGCCGAACCCGGAGACCTCGTCGCGGGCAGCCAGTTCTCGATTCGGGTCGAATCGGCCGAACTCACCACGGTGCACCCCGATGGGTTCAGCGAGCTCGAGCCAGGGTGGACCTGGCTGCGGATCGAGCTCGAGGTGACGAACGAGACCGACCTCACCGAGTTCAGCTCGGCACTGGGCGGCGACTACGACGGATCCATCACGATCGACGAGGGGGCACTCGGCTTCGGCAGTACCGCCGAGGATTCCGAGAGCAACACTCTGCGTGGAGATCCGTACCTGGTCTCGGACGGCACCTACCTCCCCGACCTGCAGCCGGGCCTCCCGACGCGCGTCGAGGTGATATTCGACGTCCGTGACGACGCCTGGACGATCGGCGACGAGCTCACGATCGGCATCATCGACCGCTTCCCCTACGAGAGCGTCCTCGGCAGCGGCATCCGGTACGGGTTTCCGGCTCTGATCGCCGACGTGCCGATCACGCTCGAGCAGGGCGCGCAGGCCACTCCCGACCCCGACGATGAGGTGGTGCCGTGAGAAAGCGCATCCCGGCCATACTCGCGCTGATCGGCCTCATGGGCGGCGCGCTGCTGTTGCACCTGACCGAGCCGAGCGACGAGCAGATCCAGGGACCGTTCGTGACCTACGCGCGTTTCGGCGAACAGGTCGAGGGACGAAACTTGACCTGGATCGCCGAGGACGCCTACCTGGCAGACCGTCTGACCTCCGCGGACTGGATCGGCGAGACCGATGGCATCTGGCTCGTCATCGAGGGCACGATCGGGTCGAGGCTCGACATCACGTCACCCGACGTCAGCGTCTTGGTCGGCGAGCGTCGCTACATCGTCAGCAACAGGCCGGGGGATGCCGCGCTCGGCACATCGCTGGCAGCGGGGCTTCCGCAGTCCGGTGCGTTCGTCTTCGAGTTGCCGCGTTCGGTGCTCGAGAGTGCAGAGGGCACCCGCGTCACCGCCCGGTTCGCCACGGGGTTCCGGGTGCGTCTCGACTCGGCGATCGACATGGTGCTCGATCTGACGAGCCTTGAGCACAAGAGCACTGTCGCGCTGCCCCAACCGGGCGTGGTGACCTCGTGACTCGGGTGGGCAGCTGGTTCCGGTCCAACCTGTGGGCGCTTCTCGCGGTCACGGTCCTGGGCACCGGCGCGGTGCTGTACTCGTTCGCGTTCGACTGGGTGAGCTTCCAGAACCGGCAGCCCAACGAGGCGGTCGACATCCCGCGCGGCGAGCCGGGCACGCTCGGCGCGGGCACGATCGTTCTTGAAGACCTGGTGGTTCTTGCCGGAGACAGCGATGACGGTCGACGATACGACGTCGCGGAGGGCACCGACGTGGTCGTGGCAGACCTCCGCATTACCCCCGACCCGGAAGGTTCCGAAGACAACGAAGACGACTACCAGACCTGCGACTTCTTCTTTCGCGCGCCATCACCGGTAGGGGAGCGGGAGTGGTGGCAGACCAGTTACAACCCCACCACCTACCCCGAGCCGGAGGACAACGGCTACGGGTGCAACCTCGGGTACGGCGAGGCTTACGACCTGCGCACCTACTTCGTTGTGCCGGCTGGGGGCGCCGACGGCGGGTACGTGCTCGCTAGCTCGGAGGTATTGCTTCCGCGAGCTCTTCGTCTGCACTGACGACCTGTTCGTCGAGGCTCGCGAGCGCCTCGTCAAACGCTGCGGCGACCAGCATGAACTGCAGAGGTGTGGTGATCGCAGCCACCAACAGGTTGAGCGGGTCGCTGGTCGCGATCCACCATCCGGTGTCGTGTGGGCCGAGCACCTGGTAAATCAGGGCGAACAGCCACTGGCCACCGACGGAGACGACCGCGAAACCCAGAAGGTATCCGCCGAGCCGCACGGGGCCGTTCCGCCAAACGAGCCGCAGCGCTGTCGCGATCGGCTCCCAGCGTTCGCGGAGGCTGCTGCTCAGGGAGGTGCCGAGCACGCGGATCGGTCGCGGCATCCTGCGCCATCGTTGACCGGCCACATCGCGAAGGCGCGCCACCCGGCCCTCGGTCGTCGTGGCACGCCGGGGGAGCACGCCGGCGAAGACGATCGCGGCGAGTGCCAGCCACGCCAGCGGAAGCACGATGACCTCGCCGACCGCGTTCAGGAGCCAGGCGATCGCGTCGCCGATCACCGCGAACCACGAGAACTGCTCGCGCAGGTCGGCGATCCCGTCGACGATCCATGCGAACATTCGCCGGGAAGCCAGCCAGTCGGGCACCCCGTCGAGGATGCTCTTGATCGCCAGGGCCGCGGTGAGCAGCCACGCGGCCTCGAGGTAGGCAGAAATGGCACCGAACCACTTCGGCAGCCGCTTCGAGAACCGGCCAACGAGCAATCGCAGTCCGAACGCGATCACGACGAAGGAGATCGACATGACGCCGACGCCGACCTTCAGCGGGGCGTTGACCGCGTCGGGGTCGTACTGGTCCCACGCGGCCCGGCCGTAGGCGTTCACGTCATCGACCACCATGCCCCAGGTGAAGTAGATGACCAGGAACGCGATGAGTCCGGTGACGATCGTCGAGCCCCACGCCTGGGCGAAGGAGCTGCGGCGCACCGGCGCGGTGTCATCGTCGGCAGGCGTCGACGCCGCGAGCCGGTCGAGCCGCTTGTAGTGCCGCATGGCGGGACGGACGGCGAGGAACATGCCGACATAGCTGGCGAGTTTCGCCAGAACTGCCAGCGGCAGGATCAGCAAACCCCAGAGCGACTCGTGGATGCCGACGAAGCCGGCGAGCCGGATCAGTGCCGAGTGCGCCAGCCAGCCTGCAAGAAACCAGGCGAGCACCATCGGCCAGCACTGGACGATGGCGCGACCGAAGGTTCTGAGCACGTGTCCGAGCCTAAGTGCTAACATCGGGGCAGCGAATCGTCCCACCGGCTAAGCCGGGTCAGGGAGCTTCTACGATTCTCATTCTTCTGCTAGCACCCACAGTCGGCGTCGACAGCGACGCTCGAGGAGACACATGGCCACATCCGGCCAGCGCCAGCGTTCGGGCAAGCGCCCGGCTGCGCAGACCCGTCGTCGTCAGCACCAGGACGAGACCGGCATCATCCCTGTACTCGCCCGCACCGTGCGCACGATCGAGAACTCCGCCGAGCGCGGAAAGGTCAGCCCGAGCAACCGCACCCGCTTCCGCGTGGTGGCCGTGCTCGTGCGCGAGGAGCGCGCCCGCATTAAAGCCGACGCCGGGCTCACCGACGCCGAGCGCACCAAAGAGCTCACCCGACTCGACGGCATCGCGACGATCATGGCCAAGACGGCCTCCCGCGACACGTCGCTGATCCAGCTGCTCACCGACAACGCCGCCCTGACACCGGCTGCGCAAGAGATGCGCCGCACGATGCTGATGGAGGCCGGCAGCGAGCTGAGCCCCGACGACCTCATCGTCGTCACCGAGGCTCCCGCCCTCGCGGCCGACATCGAGAAGCAGGTCGTTCCGCAGTCGGTGAAGCAGTACCAGATGTCGAACCCGTTCCTCGCGCCCGACTTCTCTGCGTCAGAGGCGAAGCCGACCACCGAGGGCCGCCTCGCCAACTGGGAGCTGATCGAGCCTCTGTTCCGCTCGTTCGAGACCGGCGCCGGCGGCGGAGCCGCCACCATGAACCTCCCCGCCCCGCGCTCGCTCGACGCGCCCCACGGGCTCGAGCTGATGATCCACCAGGCGCGCTTCATCGAAGGCGCCCGCGCGGGTCACCGCAGCTTCCTGCTCGCCGACGAGCCCGGACTGGGCAAGACGGCGCAGGCGCTCATCGCCGCGTCAGTAACGGGCTCCTACCCCTTGCTGGTCGTCGTCCCGAACGTCGTCAAGGTCAACTGGGCGCGCGAGGTCGAAAAGTGGACCCCCCAGCGCACCGCGACGGTCGTGCACGGTGACGGCGACGACATCGACGCCTTCGCCGACGTGGTGATCGTCAACTACGAAGTTCTCGATCGGCACGTGGCCTGGCTCTCGCGTCGCGGTTTCAAGGGCATGGTCGTCGATGAAGCGCACTTCATCAAGAACAAAGACTCGCAGCGAAGCAAGAATGTGCTGGCACTCAGCCGCAGCATCCGGGCCTCGCTGCCGAACGCCTTGTTCATCGCGCTGACCGGCACCCCGCTGATCAACCAGATCGAAGACTTCCGCATGATCTGGCAGTACCTCGGCTGGATCGACGACAAGAAGCCACTCTCGGTGCTGATGCGCAGGCTCGAAGACACCGCCCTCGACCCCGGCGAGCCGGGGTTCTTCGCGGCGGCGCGTTCCGCCGTGATCGACATGGGGATCGTGCGGCGTAAGAAGCAGGATGTCGCAGCCGACATCCCCGCCCGTCGCATCGCCGACATCCCGGTCGAACTCGACGGAGAATCGGGTCGCTCGATCCGCGAGGCCGAGGCCGCGCTGGTCGCCCGGCTCACCGAGCGCTACCGTCGCCTGGCCGCGGCCCGGCCCGACAGCGGGCGCGACGACCTCATCCGCCTGGTGGCGGCGGCCGAGCTCGAGGAGTCGAAGGGCTCCGAGACCGGCGACAACGTGTTCGCGATGGT
>JBDTQN010000107.1:0-8026 GCA_039932215.1 Pseudolysinimonas sp.
ATCGTGTCCCTGGTGGTGATTCGCCCCAAGGGAAGCCTGCTACGCGAGTCGCTGCTCGGCTACCTGCGCGAGAACCGCCCCGACGTCGTGTGGCCCGCGCTGCACGGCGCCAGCGGAGAAGACGGTGCCCTGCGCGGCCTGCTCGAGTTCCTCGGCATCCCGTTCGTCGGGTCACGCTCCGAGGCCGCGCGCCTCGCGTGGGACAAGCCCACGGCGAAGACCCTGGTGGGGCGAGTCGGCGTCTCGACGCCGCGATCCATCACTCTGCCGCGCGACGCGTTCCGCGAGCTCGGTGCCGACGCCGTGTTCGACGCGATCCACGACGAACTGCCGCTGCCGCTCGTCGTCAAACCCGCCCAGGGCGGGTCGGCCCAGGGAGTGACGATCGTCGAGGATGCCGCGGGCCTGCCGCGCGCGATGGTCGACGCGTACACCTACAGCGACGTCGCCGTCATCGAGCAGCGCATCAGCGGCACCGAGATCGCCGTCGGCGTCATCGACACCGGCGAGGGCCCGGTCGCCCTGCCCGCCGTCGAGATCGAGCCGCTCTCGGGCGTCTACAGCTTCGAGGCGCGCTACAACGCCGGCGAGACGCGGTTCTACACGCCGGCCCGCATCTCCGACGAGATCGCCGCGCGTGCGGCCGAGGCGGCGCTGACCGCGCATACCGCTCTGGGGCTGCGGCACATCTCGCGGGTCGACATGATCATCGACGGTGCGGGGACTCCGTGGTTCCTCGAGGCGAACGTGCTGCCGGGACTCACCGAGACCTCGCTGGTGCCGCAGGCGCTCGAGGCCGCCGGGCACGATCTGGGGTGGGTGTACTCCAAGCTGGCCGAGGCCGCGCTCAACGAGTAGCCGCTAGCGGTAGGTCTGCTCGCCCAGCAGACCCAGGATGCGGTTCAGATCTGCGACGTTGGCGAACTCGATCGTGAGCGTGCCCTTGCTGGCACCCAGGGCGACCTTCACGCGGGTGTCGAGCCTGTCGCCGAGTCGCTCGGCGATCTCGTCGAGCTGACCCTGACGCTTGCCGGCGCGCGGCTTCGCCGTCGGGCGATCGCCGGATCCCTGACCCGCGGCCGCCTCTGCCGCACGGACCGACAGGTCTTCGTTCACGATCTTGGTCGCGAGACGCTCCATCGCATCCGGCGAACCGGCCGACAGGATGGCGCGGGCATGACCGGCGCTCAGCACGCCCGCGGCGACGCGGCGCTGCACCGACTCGGGCAGGCGCAGCAGCCGGATCGTGTTGGTGATCTGTGGGCGGGAGCGGCCGATGCGGTCGGCGAGCTGCTCCTGCGTGATGCCGAAGTCGGAGAGCAGCTGCTGGTACGCGGAGGCTTCTTCTAACGGGTTCAGGTTCGCGCGGTGCAGGTTCTCAAGCAGGGCGTCACGCAGCATGACCTCGTCGGCGGTGTTCCGCACGACGGCCGGGATGCTGTCGAGGCCCGCGAGCTTCGTAGCGCGCAGGCGGCGCTCGCCCATGATGAGCTCGTACTGCGGCTCACCCGGTGCGGCACCGGCACGCGGACGCACGACGATGGGCTGCAGCACGCCGAACTCGCGGACCGACGTGACGAGCTCGTTCAGCTCGTCTTCGCGGAACTCCGTGCGGGGCTGCTGGGCGTTCGGGACGATGTCATCGGGGGAGAGGTTCGCCAGCCGTGCGCCGGGCACAGCGACCAGCCCGTCACCGTGGTCGTCGCCCGAGAAGAAGACGTCGACCGGTCGGTCGCTGCCGTCGTCGGTCGGGATGAGAGCCCCGATGCCGCGTCCCAGTCCAGTGCGCTTCGTGGCCATCAGCGTGCTCCTCGCAGGGCGATCTCCGACGCGGCCTCGCGGTACGAGAGCGATCCGGGTGAGTTGTTGTCGTAGCTGATCACGCTCTGGCCGTAGCTCGGCGCCTCTGAGATGCGCACCGACCGGGGGATGAGGGTGTTGAGCACCTGCTTGGGGAAATGCTCGCGCACCTCTTCGACGACCTGGTTCGCCAGGTTGGTGCGACCGTCGTACATGGTCAGCAGGATGGTCGACACGACCAGCTTCGGGTTGAGGTGGCGCTCGATCAGCTTGATGTTGTTGAGCAGCTGGCTCAGTCCCTCGAGCGCGTAGTACTCGCACTGGATCGGAATGAGCACCTCCCGTGCCGCGACGAAGGCGTTGATCGTCAGCAGTCCGAGCGAGGGCGGGCAATCGATGAACACGTAGTGGAACGTCTGCTCGGCGAGGTAGGTGTCGAGCGCGCCCCGCAGCCGCTGCTCGCGGGCGACCAGGGAGACCAGTTCGATCTCGGCGCCGGCCAGGTGGATGGTCGCCGGGATGCACCAGAGGCCCTCGAACTCAGGGCTCTTCTGCACAACATCCCGCATCGCGACATCGTTGATGATCACGTCGTAGACGCTGCGGGTGTCAGACCTGTGGTCGACGCCCAGAGCCGTGGACGCGTTTCCCTGCGGATCGAGATCGATGACGAGTACCTGCGCGCCCGTCTGAGCCAGCGCCGCCGCCAGGTTCACGGTGGTCGTCGTCTTGCCGACGCCGCCCTTCTGGTTCGCCACGGTGATCACCCGCGTGTGCTTGGGCAGAGGGAGGCTCTGTTCGGCCAGGGCCACCCGTCGCCTGGCGAGGTCGGCGACCTCGCGCGCGAGGGGGGTGGTGTCGTCGTAGCTGCTCACCGGATCGGTGTCCCTCTCGGATGTTTCACGTGAAACGTTGTCCTGAGCCTGTCGAAGCGAAGGTCTCGAAGAGCCGGGTCGCCCGGCGGAAGTCAAAGACCCACTGTAGCCCGAAAGACCCGGGTGGCCTCGGGCACGATCCCCTCGCCGAGCACCAGTACCTCGACATCGGTCAGCCGGGCCTTGCGGACCGCCTTCGCCGCCCCGACGAGCTCCTCCTCCACACGCGCGCCCTTCATGAAGAGAAGCTGTCCGCCCGGTTTGACGAGGGGCGCAGTGATCGGGATGAGCTTGCTCAAGGCAGACACCGCGCGTGCCGTGACCTGGTCGAGCGGGCGCTCCAGCCGTGCCTCCTCCGCCCGTGCGCGCACCACGGAGACGTTGCCCAGCCCAAGTCGCTGCGCCTCGTCGCGCAGCCACTCCACGCGACGCTCCATCGGCTCGATGAGCACGAGGTCGACGTCGGGACGTGCGATCGCGAGCACCAGACCCGGGAGCCCGGCACCGCTGCCGACATCACCGACGGCGCCGGGACGCAACAGGGGCGCGAGCAGCACCGAGTTCAGAATGTGCCGGGTCCAGAGGCGGGGCGGCTCCAGGGGTCCGATCAAGCCCAGCTCTTCACCGCGCGCGGCGAGTTGTGCGGTGAACGACCGGGCGACCTCGATCCGATCGCCGAACAGCGCCGCCGCGGCGGCCGGTTCCGGCTCGAGATCGGACAGCGTCATGGCCGCCTCAGCACGAATGTTTCACGTGAAACATCCGCGTCAGCCGCGGGTGATCACGGTGTGGCGGTCGCGACCTTCGCCCTCGGACTCCGACGTGAAGCCGCGCTCGGCCACCAGGTCGTGCACGATCTTGCGCTCGTAGCTCGACATGGGCGGGAGCGACGCGGTGGCCGCGCCGCCCTCGATGCGCGTGACGGCGTGGTCGACCAGGGAGGCCAGCTCCGCGGCCCGCGCGTCGCGCGATCCGCCCACGTCGAGGATGAGACGCGAGAAGCGCCCAGTGCGGTTCTGCACAGCGAGACGCGTGAGCTCCTGAAGCGCGGTAACCGTGTCGGGCTTGGACAGCTGGCGGAGGTTCGCGTCTCCGGTCGCCGTCACCGACACGTACGCCCGGCCCGAGCGAGCATCGATGTCGATGTCGCCGTCCAGGTCCGCGATGTCGAGCAGCTCCTCGATGTAGTCCGCGGCGAGGTCGCCTTCGTCGACCAGATCCTGCTCGGTGGGCTCCGCCTCGGTGCCGCGTTCCGATGCCGCATCGACTGCGCTCTCGTCGGTAGCGCCCTCGGTCTCCACGACATCCATCTCGGTCTGCTCGGTCATCGCTTGTTGCTCCCGCTCTTCTTCGATCGGTTCTTGCCGACCGGCTGCTGGCGCTGCGTGGTGACAGGCTTGGCCGGCTCGGCGTCGGCCGCCTCTGCGAGCGCTTCGGCATCCTCGGACATCCGGTTGCGGTTGCGCTTGGCCAGGCGGGCCTCGCGGGCGATCGCGGCCTCAGAGCCGGGAGTGGGCATGTTCCGGATGACGATGAACTGCTGGATCATCGTCCAGATGTTCGAGGTCAGCCAGTAGAACATCACGCCGATCGGGAACGCGAAGCCGGAGAACGCGAACACCAGCGGCAGGATGTACAGCAGAATCCGCTGCTGGCGGTACATCGGGCTCGCCTTCATCTCGGGCGTCTGGTTCTTCGACATGATCTGCAGCTGCGTGATGAACTGCGAAGCGGTCATGATGACGACCATCACTGCCGCGATGGCGACGACCACGTAGTTCTGCACGTCGAGGGCCGACTGGATGCTGAGTCGCAGCGGCGCGATGTCGAACAGCGACGAACTGCCGAACTGCTCCGAGAGCTTCTGGGTCAAGAACCCGACGCCCGCGCGATACTCACCGTCGGCATTGGGCTTGGCCTCGTTCAGCACCGAGAACAGGCTGAAGAAGATCGGCATCTGGATGAGGAGGGGGAGGCACGAGCTGAAGGGGTTGGTACCGGCCTTGCGGTACAGCTCCATGGTCTCGCGCTGCATCGCCTCGCGAGAGAACTGATCTTTTTTGCCCTTGTACTTGTCCTGGATCTTCTTGAGCTGGGGTGCGACCTCGAGCATCTTGCGCTGGCTCTTGATCTGGCGCACGAACACCGGGATGAGGGCGGCCCGCACCAGCAGCACCAGGCCGACGATCGACAGCACCCAGGTGAGACCCGCCGACGGGTCGAGCCCGATCGCCTCGAGGCCGGTGTGGAAACCGACCAGGATCGCCTCGATCACCCACTTGATGGGGAAGAGAATTGTTCCGATGGGATCCATGGCGGTCAGCCCTTTCCGTGGCTCGCCGCGATGACGAAACCGAAGCGTGTGATCTGGTAGCGGGTAACGGAGCGGGCGGGTACGTCATCGACGCCGCCCTTTGCCCAGGGGTGGCAGCGCGCGATGCGCCAGACGCCGAGGCCGACGCCCTTGATGACGCCGTGCTGCTGGATCGCGCCGAGCGTGTACGCGGAGCAGCTGGGGTAATAGCGGCACACGTCGCCGTACAGAGGGGAGATGACCGCGCGATACGCGCGCAAGATCAGCACGCACATGTTGCGGGGGAACAGCCACAGGAACGAGAGCACGCGCATCATCGCGGCATCAGCTCCGAACCCAGTGTCGTATCGAGTGCATCGTGCATGTCGGCGGAGAGACTAGCCCAGCCATGCTGGGCGCTGCCGGGGAGTGCCCGCACCACAACGTCGGAGCCACGTGCACCCGCGTCGACCAATTCGCGACCGACAGCGCGGAGCCGGCGGCGGACCCGGTTGCGCTCCACCGCGCCACCGACCGCGCGGGACACGATGAAACCGAACCGAACCGGATCGGCCTGTGTGCGCTCGAGGCGGTAGTAGATGGCCAGCGACGACGACGATCGGCGCCCACGCCGAACCACGGTGCGGAAGTCTTCGGGCCGCACAACGCGGTTCTGCTTAGGCAACATCTACTTAGGCGAGACCGACGCGATTATCGCGGAGGGGGTTAAGCGCTCAGCTCGGTGCGCCCCTTGCGGCGACGTGCCGCGAGGATGGCGCGGCCCGCGCGAGTGCGCATCCGCAGACGGAAACCGTGGACCTTGGCGCGCCGACGATTGTTCGGCTGGAAGGTTCGCTTACTCATGGTGATATCTCCAAAACCCGGGCAGTACCCGAATGGCACGGTGCCGGGAAAGAACGAGGTAGGCCTGATCGGCCGTCAACTGATTAAAAATAGGGCCTCTTGGGCACCTGGTCAAACCTGGAGAGGCCAACCCGCCATTATCCACATCCCTCAGGTAGAAGGTTGCTCACCACGCGGGCGATCGAACTAAGGTGTTTCCACAGTCGCACTCGGTGGGAAAGCGCGACCGATCCCTTCTTTCCCGGCTCTCCGGTCGGTGGATAAACCTGTGTACAACTCGATGGAATAGGCGACATGACCGACACCCCCGACCCGATCCGGGACCTCTGGGATTCGGTAGTCAGTCAGCTCAACGCCGACGACCGCATCACTCCGCAGTTGCACGGATTCATCAATCTGGTCGAACCGAAAGGCGTTCTCGGCGGCACCTTGTATCTCGAGGTTCCCAACGACCTGACCCGCGGGATGCTCGAACAGCGCATCCGGGTCCCCCTGCTCAATGCACTCTCGACCGTCGATGAAGAACACGACGTCGCGAACTTCGCCATCGTGGTCAACCCCGAGATCCGCTCCGCCGTGCTGCAGCCGGTTCCCGACAACGCTGTCGACGCCGCGGCACCGATCACCGAGCAGAGCCCTCAGCCGATCGGCGACAGCAGCCGGCGTTCCGACTCTCGCCTGAATCCCAAATACAACTTCGACAACTTCGTCATCGGCAGTTCCAACCGGTTCGCTCACGCGGCAGCCGTCGCCGTCGCCGAAGCGCCGGCCAAGGCGTACAACCCCCTCTTCATCTATGGCGACTCCGGTCTCGGTAAGACCCACCTCCTGCACGCGATCGGTCATTACGCCGAGAGCCTCTACCCCGGCATCCGAGTCCGCTATGTCAGCTCCGAAGAGTTCACCAACGACTTCATCAACTCGATCGCCAACAACCGGGCATCCGTCTTCCAGTCCCGCTATCGCGAGATCGACATCCTGCTCATCGACGACATCCAGTTCCTCCAGGGAAAAGACAGCACCCAAGAGGCCTTCTTCCATACGTTCAATACCCTGCACGACCACAACAAGCAGGTCGTCATCACCAGCGACGTCGCGCCCAAGCACCTCACCGGCTTCGAAGACCGGATGCGGTCCCGCTTCGAATGGGGGCTCATCACCGACGTGCAGGCGCCCGACCTCGAGACCCGCATCGCGATCCTGCGTAAGAAAGCACAGAGTGAGCGACTGCAGGTCCCCGACGAGATCTTGGAGTTCATCGCCACGAAGGTCTCGTCGAACATTCGTGAGCTCGAGGGAACTCTCATCCGGGTCACGGCATTCGCGAACCTGAACCGCACCCCCGTCGATCTGCAGCTCGTGCAGACTGTGCTGAAAGATCTGATCACGCTCGACGAAGACAACGTGATCGCGCCGGTCGACATCATCAATCACACGGCCGACTACTTCAAGCTCTCGGTCGACGACCTGTACGGATCGAGTCGCTCGCAGGCCGTCGCCACGGCCCGCCAGATCGCCATGTATCTGTGCCGCGAGATGACGAGTCTGTCGCTGCCGAAGATCGGTCAGTTGTTCGGCAACCGCGATCACACGACTGTCATGTACGCCAACAAGAAGATCAGCGAGCTGATGAAAGAGCGGCGGTCGATCTACAACCAGGTCACCGAGCTCACCAGCCGCATCAAGCAGAACCAGCGCTACAACAAGCTGTCCTGATCCGCCGGCGAGGGGATCCCGCGGTCTACCCCTGTTCGGGGGAGTGGACAAATCGTTCCCATCGTCACGATTGCACATGCTGTGGACAAGTTGTGGATAACTCCCGCGCCTGTGCACAACGACAGGCTCAGTTGTGGGAACAGAATCCCTGCCCGAAGCGCTCTGCACCGATCGTCTCGACAGCGCACAGGCTCGCTCACATCTCACACGGCTGTAGTTCCCCGTCGAACGCTCGCCCCGCGGTCGTTGTCCACAGTTCGCACAGGCGTTAAGACAATTAACGTCTCCTTCCTTCATCCGGTGTTCCACAACTTGATGCCGTCGCGTCGTCTCGAGCCCAGCACCGCAGGTCCCGGCACTTCCGTGTGCCAGGATCGGGATGACAGGATGGACCCCCCGCCCCACCACGGCAGATCGACTCGAAGGAGCGTTGCGTGAAGTTCCACGTCAACCGGGATGTTTTCAGCGAGGCCGTGTC
>JBDTQN010000108.1:0-7924 GCA_039932215.1 Pseudolysinimonas sp.
CCAGGTCGACCACGAGTCGCCCGAGCACCGTGCGAGCGGCGGCGACCGAGATCTACTGCCCCACGAGCGTGCGGAACAGTGCTTCTTCGCCGTCGACGCTGCCGGCGAGCCGGATGCCGGGCACGGCGGCGACGAGGGGACCGAGCGCCGCGTCGTGCGAGAGCGCGGCGTCGATGGAGACGGAGTCCGCATCCAGATCGAACATGCGCCGGATACGTGCGACGAGTGCGGGCACGTCGGCCAGCGCGCCGAGGCGTGCCGTCACGAGCACACCGGGGCGCGTCGTGTCAGGGATCACGACGACGTCGGCAGGTCCTCCGGGGAGAGCGAGGGTGCGGTCATAGCGGGACTCGGTGCCGTGTTCGAGCCCCGCGATCGCGTGGTCGGCGAAGAAGCGGAACAGGCCGACGTGGTCGAAGGGTGCGCGGGCTGGGAGCCGCAGGGTGATCTCGCCGGGCACGGCATCCTGATTCTCGGCCACCGAGCCGAGCCGACCACGGCGGGTGATCGCCCGGAGCTCGCTCGGCGTCGCCTGGTAGACGGCCGCGATGGTCTCGTTGAACTGCCGGAGGCTGCCGAAACCGGCGGCGAACGCGATGTCGCTGATCGGCAGCTCGGTTGCGGCAAGGAGTGAGCGGGCGGTCTGGGCGCGGTGGGCGCGAGCCAGGGCCAGCGGGCCAGCCCCGAGCTCGGCCTGCAGCACGCGCGATACGTGCCGGGGGGTGTAGCCGAGACGCCGTGCCAGGCCGTCGACCCCTTCGCGTTCGACGACGCCGTCCTGCACGAGGCGCATGGCGCGCGAGGCGAGGTCGTCGTGCAGGTTCCAGTCGGGGGAGCCCGGCACGGCGTCGGGCTGGCAGCGTTTGCAGGCGCGCAGGCCCGCCTCGTGAGCCGCGGCGGCCGTGCGGAAGAAGCGGACGTTGCCGGGCTTCGGCGTGAGCGCCGGGCAACTGGGTCGGCAGTAGATGCCTGTCGTCGAGACGCCCGCGATGAACTGCCCGTCGAAGCGTGAATCGCGGGCCGACAGTGCGCCGTACTGCTGGTCGAAGGTCAGATCCACGCCTTCACCCTCGCACGCACCACCGACGCAAACTCGCGGGAATCGGACATCGCGGTGCGGGCTACGCTCGATCCATGAGCACCGAGGCCCGACCGCAGACGGTGTCGCTCGACGCCCTGCAGGCAGAGCTCGGCACGGCGCTGCGCACTGACGCCGACACGCTCAATGCGGCGCGCGCCGACCGCTCCGGCCACGTCGCCACGCAGCCGCCGCTCGCCGTGATCGAGGCCACCACCGTCGAACACGTGCAGGCGACGATGCGGTTCGCGTCCGCGCACGGCCTACCGGTGGTCCCGCGTGGTGCGGGCACCGGCCTGGCGGGTGCCGCGATCGGCGGCGCGGGCGAGCTCGTGCTCTCCACCGAGCGCATGAACCGGGTGCTCGAGATCTCGGTCGACGACGAACTCGCCGTGGTCGAGCCGGGGGTGCTCAACGGCGATCTGAACGCGATGCTCACCGAGCGCGGACTCTGGTTCGCGCCCGACCCCGCCAGCCGGGCGATCTCGACCATCGGCGGCAACATCGCCACGAACGCGGGCGGGCTGCTCTGCGCGAAGTACGGTGTCACGCGCGAGGCGGTGCTCGGCCTGAAGGTCGTGCTGCCGGACGGGCGACTGATCAGCACCGGGCACCGAACCGTGAAGGGCGTCACGGGATACGACCTGACGGCGCTGATGATCGGCTCGGAGGGCACCCTCGCGGTGATCGTCGAGGCAACACTGCGGTTGCGGCCGTTGCCGCGGGGGAGCGTCTCGACTCTGTCGGGCGCGTTCGCAACGGTCGAAGACGCGGCGCGGGCCGCAGCCGTCATCGTCTCGTCGGGCATCAAGCCGGCGATCATGGAGTTGCTCGACGCCGCTTCGCTCGCCAGCATCGGCGCCTACCTCGGCCTCGATCTCGGCGCCGCGGGGGCGCAGCTGCTGGTGCAGACCGACGGAGCCGCCTCCGAATCCGAGGCCGCCGATGCGGCCGCCGTGATGCGCTCGCTCGGCGGAACCGTCGAGCTGACCACTGACCGCGACGAGGGCGAGCGGCTGTTCGCGATCCGCCGGTCGTTTCACCCGTCGCTGGTGGCGCAGGGCCGCACCGTGCTGATCGAAGACGTCGCGGTGCCTCGCAGCACCCTGCCGGCGATGTTCGCGGCCATCCAGCGCATCGAGAAGGCGTACGGCATCGCGATCCCGACGGTCGCGCACGCGGGCGACGGCAACCTGCACCCGAACTTCGTGTTCGACGCCGAGTCCGGGCCCGACGGACACGTCGAGGTTCCCGATCACGTCTGGGCCGCGGCGGATGAACTGTTTCTCGACTGCCTGCGCCTGGGTGGCACGCTGACCGGTGAGCACGGCGTGGGCCTGCTCAAGCGCCGCTGGCTGCGCGACGAGCTCGGCAACGATTCATACGAGCTGCAGCGCCAACTCAAGCGCGTCTTCGACCCACAGGGAATTCTCAACCCGGGCAAGGTTTTCGGGGAATAACAGCACCCCCGCAGCGCGTTTCATCGATCGAGGTGACGAAAACCAACCCGATGAATACAGCTGAGATGACACGAGTAGTTCCCCGCCCGACCACCGGGCGCCTCCGCCTGCGCCCCACCCACCGTGGCCGCGGCTTCGTCGTCGGCATCGTGGATGCCGCTGGTCCCGACACGAACGGTTTCGCGCCGCGCGACCGCGTCGCGTGGCGTGACACGAACACCGACCTCGTCCTCGGCGAACTGCTGCTGATGGATCAGGACGACGTGCTCGGCGTCCCGTCGTGGATCAGCGACGACCAGGTCGTCAGCTACCTCGGTGCCGGTCTGATCGCCCGCGCCCTCGTGCGCACGCGCCCGTTCGTGCGCGGCGATGAGGTGCGCGTGGTCTCGACCGATCCGCTGATCGCGGAGATGACGGCCGCGTGGGCCAAGTCGCTCGGCGCCCAGGTCGTCGACAAGGGTGCCGCTGTCGCGATCCATGACGAGCCGCGCATCCGCCGCAATGTGCTCGGCAGTCACGGCAAGCTGGCGCAAGCCGCCGTCGAGGTGTTCCAGGCCATTCGCGCGGGCGTCTTCGACGGTGTGCGCACGGTGTCGCGTCACGACGCACAACGCCGCGCGGCCTGACCCCGCTCTAGGCTGGCGGCATGGGTTTTCTGCCGATGCCGCCTGATGAAGAACTCGAGCACGACGCCGTCGTCGCGTCCGAGCGTCAGCTGAACGACCACGGCGGCCGCATCACGAACATGAAGCGCACGCTGCTCAGTCATGTGCCGAGCTTCGACACCTACATGCAGTGGTACACGTTGCGCGACGAGCTCGAACCGTTCATCGGCGAGCGGGCGGTCTCGCTGTTCTCGTATGCCATCAGCGACGCCAATGACTGCCTCGTGTGCTCCGTCTTCTTTCGCAAGATCCTCATCGAGTCGGGCGACGACCCCGACAATCCGACGGTGACCGAGACCGAGCAGCTGCTGCTCGAGTGGGGTCGCATGATCGCGACGACGCCGGGCGAGATCTCCGACGACTTCTCCGCCCGGCTTGAGGCAGCGTTCAGCCCCAAGCTGCGGGTGCTGCTGGTCGCGTTCGCGGGTCAGATGGTCGCGACGAACCTTTTCGTCACGGTGGGCAAGATCCCGCTCGACGAGGTGCTGTACGAGTTCCGCAAACCCGGCGACGTTCGTGTCTGAGCTCCCTGCTCTCGCAGGCAGGGTGGCGTTCGTCACCGGGGCGGCTCACGGTCAGGGCCGCGCGATCGCTCTCGCCCTGGCCGCCGACGGCGCCGACATCGTCGCGCTCGACGTGGGTGCCGAGCTGAGCTATCCGTCGTACGGCCAAGGCACCACGGCCGAACTCGAGAGCCTGGTCGCCGAGGTCGTCGCGTTGGGCCGTCGAGCGATTCCGGCCGTGGCCGACGTGCGTGACCGCGCGGCCGTGGCGAGGTCGGTGGATGCCGCGGTCGCCGAATTCGGCACCATCGACATCCTGATCAACAATGCCGGCATCGTCGCCTATGCCGAGCTCGACACGATGACCGACGACGAGTGGGACGCCATGATCGGCATCAACCTCACCGGCCCGATGGTCGTGGCGCGGCAGATCGTGCCGGTCATGAAGAAGGCGCAGCGCGGGGTGATCGTGAACAACTCCAGCGTCATGGGGTTGCGCGGCGGCAACCGCCTGTCGCACTACGTGGCGTCGAAGCACGGCCTGACCGGGCTCACCAAAGCGTGGGCGATCGAGCTCGCGCCCCACGGCATCCGGGTCGTCTCGATCCACCCGACCGGTGTCGACACCCCGATGAACGACGGCCTCGCCGCGATGGAGGGAGCGACCCCGCACGAGATCGCCGAGCGCAGCGCCGGAAACCTGCAGCCCGGCGTGCCGTGGATCGAGACGCAAGACGTGGCAGAACTTGTGCGATATCTGGCAAGCGACCGTGCACGCTACGTGACAGGGTCACAGCATGTCGTGGATGCGGGACTTCTCACCCGCTGAGTAGGTATTGCCAATCCAGGTGCTACGGTGGGGCCATGCCCGCCTCCTCCGCACGTGAGATCCGCTGCGGCATCCAGCGCACGCTCGACGTTTTGGGTGAGAAGTGGACACTCCTCCTCGTTCGCGAAGCGCTCTGGGGCAAGACCCGCTTCGCGGAGTTCCGAGTCCGGCTGGGGATCGCGCCCGACGTGCTCACCGACCGACTGAACAAGCTTGTCGACGCCGGAGTGCTCGAACGGCGTCCGTATCGTGAAGCAGGCGAGCGTGAGCGCGAAGAGTACGTGCTGACGTCGACGGGCCGTGCCCTCGCGCCGGTGCTGTCCGCACTCTCCGGCTGGGGTGACGCCTACCTGCCGACCGGGCACGGGCCGGCCTCAGACTTCCGCGAAACCGCAACCGGGGCACCGGTGCAACTCGCCTTCGCCACGCGAGACGGTCACCTGCTTGAGCCCGACGCCGTCGAACTGGTACCCGGCCCCGGTGCCCTGAGCGACCCCCGAGTAAGGATCCGATGACCGACACCAGAACACGCGGTCGGCGTTTCCACCCCGCGTGGATCGTCGCCGCGGTCGCCTTCCTCGCGCTGGTCGGGGCCGCCGGGTTCCGCAGCGCACCGAGCGCGCTGATCCTGCCGCTCGAAGACGAGTTCGGTTGGACACGCAGCGAACTCTCCGTCGCGGTCGGCATCAACATCCTGCTGTTCGGTCTCACCGCGCCGTTCGCCGCCGCGCTGATGGAGCGCTTCGGTATCCGCAAGGTCGTGACCGTCGCGCTGGTGACCATCGCCGCGGGTTCCGCGCTGAGCATCTTCGTCACCGAATCGTGGATGCTTGTGCTGACCTGGGGCGTTCTGATCGGCCTGGGCACGGGGTCGATGGCGCTCGTGTTCGCCGCGATGATCGCGGACCGCTGGTTCCTCAAGCGAAAAGGCTTGATCACAGGGGTGCTCACCGCCGGTAGCGCCACCGGACAACTGATCTTCCTGCCGATCGTCGCAACCGTAGCCACTGAGCAGAGCTGGCGCACGGCGTCGCTGATCATCGCCGGAATCGCCCTCGCGGTGGTCCCGATCACGGCGATCTTCTTGCGCAACTCGCCCGCCGACCTCGGAATGACCCCGTTCGGCTCGCCCGCTGACGCCGTCCCGGTCCCGCCTCTGCGCAGTCCCATCAACCCGGCGAAGCGTGCCATTCAGGTACTCGGCCGCGCGGCGAAGGTGCGCACGTTCTGGGCGCTGGTCGCCGGGTTCGCGATCTGCGGCGCGACCACGAACGGGCTGATCGGCACGCATTTCATCCCCAGCGCTCACGATCACGGCATGGCCGAACCCGTGGCGGCCGGCCTGCTCGCGATCGTCGGCATCTTCGATGTGGTGGGCACCATCGCCTCCGGGTACCTGACCGACCGGGTCAACCCGCGCATCCTGCTCGCCATCTACTACGCGGGTCGCGGGGTGTCGCTGCTGATCCTGCCGTTCCTGCTGAGCGCCACGGTGCGGCCGCCGATCATCCTGTTCGTGGTGATCTACGGGCTCGACTGGGTCGCCACCGTGCCGCCCACCGCGCGGCTGTGTCGCGAGGTGTTCGGTGACGACGGACCCGTCGTGTACGGCTGGGTGTTCGCGTCGCACCAGATCGGCGCCTCGATCGCCGCGATCGGCGCCGGCGTGCTGCGCGACGTCACGGGGGAGTACACCTGGGCCTGGTTCGGCGCGGCGGCACTCTGCGTGGTCGCCGCGGTCGTCAGCGCGGGAATAGCCAAGAATCGGCAGGTGCCGCGGCTAACGTAGGCACGTGCTCGACCTCGAGGTGCTGCTCACCCTGGCGCTGTTCGCCGGGACGGTGGTGCTCGGCCTGCAGATCGCCGATGCCGTGTTCTCGGTGATCGATGCGCGTAGCGTGCGCGACGACGACGACCCCGAGAACCTGACGCGCAACCGCATCCGCGAACTGGTCTGGACGGTGGCGGTCACCGCAGCGCTCGCCGTGTTGATCGCGTTCATGGTCGACTCGGCGGCACGCCTGGTGTGGGACGAAGAGCGCCCCATTATCGGCGCGCTGCTGCTGTTCGCCTGCGGCATCGTCGCCTTCCTGGTCGGCATCGTCGCGGTGGTCGCCGTCGTGCGCCGCGAGCGGCCGACGTACGCACGCATCCGGCGCGATCTGCGCGATCGGTCGTCATTCACTCTGGATGCCGACGAGCTCGCCGAGTTCGAAGAGCGTTTCGCGCGCGCCGACCGATCCCGTGAGCGTCGTTCGCGCGCCGGAACCCTCCTGCGTGCGTTCGGGGTGCTCGCGGTGCTGGCGCTCTCGGCACTCGTGATCATCGCCGCCGCAGCAGCGGGAGACGCGCGGGTGATCGTCGGTTTCTCGGCAGGAGCCCTCGTCAGCGTGATCGCTTTCGTCGTCGCCGTGCGAGCCGGATCGGTGCGCCTGACCGCTCTCGACGCCGTGCTGGATCAGCAGCGCGCGGAGGTGGACGCCCTGCTCGAGCGGGCGCGCATCCCGCAGCGCGGCCAGGTCCCGGGCCTGCGCGACCGGGTCGCCAAGGCCCTGACGATCCTGCGCGAACAGCAGAAATAGCTCGCGCGAGCCGGTGCGCGCGGGGGGTGTCCGGGTCCCGATAGTGTGTTCGCCATGGCCACGTCCGACGAGACCCCGAAAAAGCCGACCAGCGCCGCGAAGAAGCCCGTGACCCAGCGTCCGGCCGCGAGCAAGCCGGTCCGCCCGAGTGTTGCCGCCGCTGCTGCAGACGCGAAGCCCGTCGGCAAGCAGGCGCAGGCCGCCGCATTCGCTGCCGAGCAGGAGGCGAAGAAGGCCGAGGCGACAAGCACCGCACCCGCGACGAAGCCGATCGCCCCGACCGCGTCGCCTGCCGCGACCGTCGCGCCCGCCGGTGCTGACACCCCGCGCGCCGTCCGGGTCGACCACACGCCCGAGGCAGCCCCGAAAGACATCGCGAAGGCCGCCGCCGAGGCGCCGCAGGCCGTGTTCTCGCAACCCATCAAGAAGCGCCCCGGCCCGGTCGCTCTCGTGACGGTCGGCCTGATCATCGCCACCATCGCAATCGTCCTGATCGCCGCCTACTTCATGCTGGCCCTTGGCCCCACGCTGACGTTCATCGGCGGCCTCCTCGCCCTCATCCCGCTCGCGATCGTGCTGATCGGCATCCGCTGGATCGACCGGTGGGAGCCGGAGCCCCGCAGCGGCCTGATCTTTGCCTTCCTCTGGGGTGCCGGCGTCTCTGTCGTGCTCGCGCTGGTGGTCGACATCGGTGTCTCTGAGCAGATTGCGGCGGGTGGCGGCGCCACGAACGGCACGATCTTCGCCCAGACCGTGTTCCAGGCGCCGATCGTCGAGGAGTTCGCCAAGGGCCTCGGCGTACTGCTG
>JBDTQN010000109.1:0-7893 GCA_039932215.1 Pseudolysinimonas sp.
CAGCTGCATGACTTTGATGATTTTCTCGCCGGCGACCTCGCCGAGCGATCCACCGAAGATGGTGAAGTCCTGCGAGTAGACGGCGACCTGACGGCCGTGGATGGTGCCGGTGCCGGTGACGACCGCGTCGCCGTACGGCCGGTTCTTGTCCATGCCGAACGCGTGGGTGCGGTGCCGCACGAACTCGTCGAGTTCGACGAAGCTGCCCTGGTCGAGCAGCTGCTCGATGCGCTCGCGGGCGGTCTTCTTGCCCTTGGCGTGCTGCTTCTCGATGGCGGCCTCGCCGCTCGCCGTCACGGCCTCGTGGTAGCGGTTCTTCAGGTCGGCGATCCGGCCTGCCGTCGTCATCATGTCGGGCGTCGCGGGGGTGCTGTCGGCGGTCACGCGGTTCAGCCTAGCGAGGGGGCCAGGAGGTCCCGTTAGCGGTTTCCTCCAAGAAAACGTCGCCGCAGACCCCACTGGGTCACCCGCAGCATCGCCTCGACCACGATCGACCCGCTCATCTTCGAGTGGCCCGCGACCCGGTCGACGAAGGTGATCGGCACCTCGGCGACGGTCAGGCCATGGTCGATCACCCGCAGCGTCATATCAATCTGAAAGCAGTACCCGCGCGACTCGACGTGCTCGAGGTCGATGGCCCGCAGTGTCGACGCCCGGAACGCGCGGTATCCGGCCGTCGAGTCGCGCACCGGGATGCGCAGCGCGACGCGGGCGTAGGCGTTGGCGGCGCGGCTGAGCCATTCGCGGTGGTGCGGCCAGTTCGCCACCGAGCCGCCGGGGGTCCAGCGCGAGCCGATCACGAGGTCGTGGGTGCGCAGGCCGGCCAGGATCGCGGGCAGCGACGACGCAGGGTGCGAGCCGTCGGCATCCATCTCGACGATCGCGTCGAAGCCCGCATCGAGCGCCTGCTGGAACCCGGCGAGGTAGGCGTGCCCGAGGCCGTCGCGCACGGTGCGATGCAGTACCCGTACCCGTGGGTCGGCTGCGGCGAGACGATCGACGATGGCGCCGGTGCCGTCGGGGCTCGCATCGTCGACGACCAGGACGGAGGCGTCGGGCACCGCCGCGAACAGCGCCGCGATCGTGGTCTCGATGCTCTCGGCCTCGTTGTAGGTGGGGATCACGACGATCGCGTTCGCAGTCTCCATTCCGGCCACTTTATGCGACGGTTCGGGCCGCCATGGTCCGTAGGCTGGGCGCATGCAGCTTCCGGCATCCCAGGGCCTCGTGCCCGAGCTGCTGGTGCGCGCGTCGTCGCCGTCGACCAACGCCGAACTGGCGGCCCTCGCTCGTGCGGGTGAGCTGGAGAGCTTCACGACCCTGGTGACCGACGACCAGACGGCAGGACGCGGCCGCCTCGACCGGTCGTGGGTTGCGCCCGCGGGGAGCGCGCTGGCGATTTCGGTACTGATCGTGCCGCGCAGCGTCGATCACGCCCTCGCCCTCGACCGGTTCGGCTGGCTGCCGATCGCGGCGGGGGTCGCGATGACCGAGACCGTCGCCGAGTCGCTGCCCACGGCATCCACCGGGTTCAAGTGGCCGAATGACGTGCAGGTCGGCGGGCGCAAGATCTGTGGAGTGCTGGCTGAACTGCTTCCCGAGCGGGGTGCGGTGGTGATCGGTGCGGGCGTGAACCTGGCGATGACCGCCGCGCAACTGCCGGTGTCGACCGCGACCTCGCTCGCGATCGAGGGCGGCGACGCGGATGCCGACACCGTTCTCGCTGGTTACCTCGAGCACCTGCAACGCCTGGTGATCGGATACTTCGTTGCCGACGGTGACGCCGAGGCGAGCGGGCTCGCGGCGCGGGCGCGCGCGCTGTGCACGACACTCGGGCGCGCGGTGCAGGTCGAACTGCCCGACGGCCGGCTGATCGAAGGCACCGCAACCGATCTGGATCCCGACGGCCGCCTCGTCGTGCGCGATGCGGACGGCGCAGAGCACTCGGTGGCCGCCGGCGACGTCACGCACGCCCGGATCAGCGAGTGAGCGGCGGCACCGGCGAGGTCGTCCCCGAGGCGATCGTCGCCCGGCTGCGTCCGCACGCGCGGGTGTTGTTCTGGCCGAGCCTCGCGCTGCTCGTCATCGTCGCCGCGACCGCCTACTTCTTCGGCAGCTTCGCGCCCGCCTGGGCCAACTTCGCGGTGCTCGGCGGCGGAGTGGTGCTGACCGTGCTGCTGTTCCTCGTGCCGCTGTTCTCGTGGCTGGGGCGCAGCTACACGATCACCACCCGGCGCATCGTGCTGCGCAGCGGTGTGATGGTGCGCACGCGGCAAGAGCTGCTGCACAGCCGCGGCTACGACGTGACCGTGCGGCAGAACGGGCTGCAGCAGCTGTTCCGCAGCGGCGACGTGCTGATCAACACCGGGCTCGACCGGCCCGTGGTGCTGCGCGACATCCCGGCGGCCGACCTGGTGCAGTCGGCCCTTCACGAACTGATGGAGCGCAGTCTCAATCCGATCGCGGCGCGACGGCAGCAGGAGCAGACGCGCCCGCCGTACGACGACGAGACCGGGGTGTGGGGGACGCGGTGACCTCGGTGCCCACCTCGGGGAAGAGGGCCGGCTCGGGCTCACCGCGGTGCGGCGCGAACACCCAGGTGCGGTAAAGCGTGAAGCGGAACAGCGTTCCGAGGCCGAGCCCGATCACGTTGCTCGAGATGTTGTCGGCCAGGCGGCTGTCGAATCCCAGCACGTAGTGCGACACGAACAGGCACGCCAGGCCGATGAGCATGCCCCCGACGCTGACGACGCCGAATTCGATGCCCTCGCGCAGCAGCTGTCGGCCACGGTGGGCGCGGAACGTCCAGAACCGGTTGCCCATCCAGTTGAAGATGATCGCGAGGGTCGTGGAGATGACCTTCGCGATCAGCGGGCCCTCGTGGACGATGTCGCTGCTGAGGAACGTGTTGATCAGCAGATTGAAGACACCGAAGTCGATGACGAAGCCGATGCCGCCGACGAGGCCGAACCGGGTGAACTGCCCGACGAGAGTGCGCATCGGCATCCCCCTCGGAAAAGATAGTGTCGGTACGGCGGCGATCAGTCTAACCGCCGTTTCCTCACCTGCCCCGTACCCTCAGCCGCCGGAGGTCCCGTGATCATCGGTGTCATCGGCGGCGGTCAGCTCGCCCGCATGATGGTGCCCCCGGCCGTCGCGCTGGGCATCGAGTTTCGGGTGCTGGCCGAGTCGCACGACAGTTCGGCCGCGATCGCGGCAACCGCCGTCGGCGACTATCGGGATGCCGCGACGGTTCTCGCGTTCGCCGCCGACGTCGACGTGGTCACCTTCGATCACGAGCATGTGCCGCAGCACGTGCTCGCCGCGCTCGTCGACTCGGGTGCGATCGTGCGCCCCGGACCGGCGGCGCTCGCCGTCGCACAAGACAAGATCCTCATGCGCGAGCGGCTGACCGCCCTCGGCGCACCCGTCCCCGCGTGGGCCGTGCTGCGTTCCGCCGCCGACCTCGCCGCGTTCCTCGACGCGCACGACGGCGTCGCCGTCGTGAAGACCCCGCGGGGTGGGTACGACGGCAAGGGCGTCCGCGTGGTGCGGGACGCTGCGGCAGCGGACGACTGGTTCCCGTCGGGGCCGCTGCTCGGGGAGCAGCTCGTACCCTTCCGCCGCGAGCTGGCGCAACTCGTGGCACGGCGACCCTCCGGCGAGGTCGCCGCGTGGCCCCTCGTCGAGACGGTTCAACGTGACGGGGTATGCGCCGAGGTGACGGCTCCGGCGCCCGACGGCGACCGCCTTGCCGACACCGCACGCCGTCTCGCCATCGACATCGCCGAGGGACTCGACGTCACCGGTGTGCTGGCCGTCGAATTGTTCGAGACCCCCGAGGGCGGGCTGCTCGTCAACGAGCTCGCGATGCGTCCGCACAACACTGGCCACTGGAGCATCGATGGCGCGGTCACCAGCCAGTTCGAGCAGCACCTGCGCGCCGTACTCGACCTGCCGCTCGGCGATCCGTCGCCGCGGCAGTCATGGTCGGTGATGGTCAACGTGCTCGGCGGCCCGGCGGGGGCGACGATGCCCGACCGGTACCCCGCGGCGCTCGCCGCGCACCCCGACGTCAAGTTCCACTCGTACGGCAAGCTGTCGCGGCCGGGACGCAAGGTGGGCCACGTGACCGCCTCGGGCGAAGACCGGGATGCCGTACTCGAGCGGGCGCGCGCCGCGGCGGCGTTCTTCGAGAACTGAGCCGTACCATGGCATCCGTGCCCGCACCGACCTCTCCCGCACCCGTGGTCTCGGTCGTCATGGGCTCCGATTCCGACTGGCCCGTGATGTCGGACGCCGCCGAGACGCTGACCGCGTTCGGAATCCCGCACGAGGTCGAGATCGTCTCTGCGCATCGCACGCCGCGCGGCATGATCGCGTTCGGTGCGGCGGCGGCCGGCCGCGGCATCCGGGTTCTGATCGCGGGCGCCGGCGGCGCCGCGCACCTACCCGGCATGCTCGCCTCGGTGACCACCCTGCCGGTGATCGGGGTTCCCGTTCCGCTCGCACACCTCGACGGCATCGACTCCCTGCTCTCCATCGTGCAGATGCCCGCAGGCATCCCCGTCGCGACCGTCTCGATCGGCGGGGCGCGCAACGCCGGCCTGCTCGCGGCGCGCATCCTCTCGATCGGCGACCCGGCCCTCGCGGCGGCACTGGCCGACTACGCGACCAGCCTCGAGGGGATCGTCGCCGAGAAGAACGCGAACCTCCACCAGCACCTGGCGACGCCCGAGACGTGAGCGCGTCGAATCCGGTCCGCCATCCGGACACGCGATCCCGGCCCCTGATGACCAAGCGGGCCTGGTATCTGGTCGTGCTCAACATCCTGATCCCGGGCTCGGCGCAGGTGCTCGCGGGCAACCGTCGCGCGGGCCGGTTCGCGCTGGGCGCGACCATGGTGCTGTGGGTGCTGCTGGTGCTCGCCCTGGTCGTGTACCTGCTGAACCGCACTCTGCTGCTCACCGTGCTGACCAACTCGATCGCCCTCTGGGTGGTCGTTCTCGCGCTCGTGTTCTACGCCGTGTTGTGGCTGTTCACGACGCTCGACACTCTGCGCCTGATTCGGCTGGTGCGGGTTGCGCCCTCCGCGCGCGGATTCGTCGCCGGGCTCAGCGTCGTCGCGCTGGTCGTGACCGCCGGCGGGGCAGGCTTCGCCGCCGCGATCGCGGTCTCGGCGATCGGCGTGCTCGACACCGTCTTTTCGGGCGGCGAGATCGCGGCGCCCATCGAGGGCCGGTACAACATCCTGCTACTCGGCGGAGACGCCGGACCCGACCGCCTCGGCATGCGCCCCGACAGCATCTCGGTGGTCAGCATCGATGCCGAGACCGGCGAGGCCGTGATCTTCGGGATCCCGCGCAACCTCGAGCAGGCGCGATTCGTCGACGGGTCGCCGCTGTACGGCCCGTTCCCGAACGGATACGACTGCGGTGACGACTGCCTGGTGAGCTACCTCTACACCTACGGGCAAGAGCACCCCGATCTCTACCCCGAGGCAGAGGCGCAAGGCAGCCAGCCGGGGATCGAAGCCACCCGCGATGCCGCCGAAGGCATCCTGGGTCTCAGCCTGCAGTACTACGTGCTCATCGACATGCAGGGGTTCGCCGACCTGATCGACGCGCTCGGCGGCATCGATATCGACGTGGCCGAGCGGCTGCCGTACGGTGCCAACAATTACGACGACGGATCGCACGCGCCGCCGGCCGGATACATCGAGGCGGGGCTGCAGCACATGAACGGCCAGACGGCTCTCTGGTACGCGCGCTCGCGCTACGGCTCGAACGACTACGAGCGGATGGACCGGCAGCGCCAGGTGCAGGAGGCGATGCTGAAGCAGTTCGACCCCGGCAACATCGTGACCAAGTTCCAGGCCGTCGCGTCTGCGGGCACCCAGGTGGTGTCGACCGACATTCCGCAGTCGATGCTGGCCCACTTCGTCGAACTCGCCAGCAAGACGCGCGAACTGCCGATCGAGAAGCTGAACCTGGTGCCGCCCGAGTTCGACGGCGTGAACCCCGACTTCGCGTACATCCAGTCGCGGGTCGACGACCTCACCGCCGTGGCGGAGGAAACCGCCGGCTGAGGCGAGGCTCAGGCGTTACAGGTCGGCGTGCAGCTGCCAGACCTTCTCGGCGGAGTCGCGCCAGCTGAAGGCGTGCGAGCGGTCCTCGGCAGCGGTGCCCAGTGAGGCGCGCAGTTCGGGGTCGGCCAGCAACCCGGCGATCGCCTCACCCAGACGCTTCGGGTAGCCGGCTGCGTCATCGCGCGGGACGACGTATCCGGCCTCGGCGGCCACCTCGACCAGGGCGGGCGCGTCGGAGTGCACCACCGGCCGGCCGAACGCGAACGCCTCGATCATGGCCAGTCCGAATCCCTCTTCGAGGCTGGGCTGGATGACGACGGTGGCGCCCTCGATGATGGCCGACAGATCTTCGGGCGACAGATGGTCGCACGAGCGGATCCGTGTCGGGTCGACCTTCGCGTCCTTGGCGATCTGGCGCAGCTCCGGCTCGACCGACGACCCGGCACCCACGATGATCAGCGGCAGGTTGCGGGTGCCCTTGTCGGCCAGTCCGCGGATCAGCGGCTCGAGACCCTTGCGTGGTTCCCAGCCGGCGATCGTCAGCAGGTACTCGTCGGGCATGCCGTGAGCGCTGCGGCGGGCGGCCGCGTCGGCAACCGGCACGAGGTCGCTGCCGGGCGCGCCGCCGATGACCCGGACGCGCCCGGTGATCGTCAGGTGGTCATTCAGTTCGTCGGCGACAGCGTGGGTCGGCACCACGATGGCGTCGGCGTACCGTTCGGCGCGCTTACCCATGCCGCGGCACCAGCCGGCGTAGCGATTCGGAAGCAACTCGGGGCGGGTCCAGGCGATCGCGTCGTGGATCGTGACGACGGTCTGCTCACCGACACCGCGCTCGTGGCGGTGCAGCGGCGCCAGCAGGCTGGTGGCATGCACCATGCCGCTGCCCGGGAGGCGGGTGAAGCCGTGCTGCCACGCCGCCGACAGTTCGCGGCGGGCGAGCGGGCTCTTGTAGAGACCGCGGAGACCCGGCAGGCGCTGCTCCAGGTCGACGTAGTCGGGCTCGGGGGAGGCGGACACGATTCCCGCGACGCTCGACCCGCGCGGGGCCGTGCGGATGAGCTGACGCGTCAGCTCTTCGGCGTAACGCCCGATGCCGTCGGCACCCGGGGCGATGACGTCGTCGACGATGACCCGCAGGGTGCTCATGCGCGGATCGCCTCCAGCTCGGGATCGAAGACGCCTTCGGCGAAGGCGGCGTCGAGGGCTTCGTTCCAGGCGCGCGGGGTGTCGAGGGCCGCCAGCGTCCAGGCGCCGTGGCCGAGCACCGAGTAGGCGGGTCGCGGGGCGGCGAGGGCGAGCGTGCCACTGTCTGTGGGCTGCACGCGCTCGGGATCGAGCCCGGCGCGTTCGAAGACGGCGCGGGCGAAGCCGAACCACGTGGTGCTGCCGCCGTTCGTGCCGTGATAGATGCCGGGAGCGGCATCCACCTTCAGCAGAGTGGCGATCTGACGGGCGAGGTCGGCCGTCCACGTCGGCTGGCCCACCTGGTCGGTCACGACGGACACCGTATCGCGCTCGGCGGCGAGCCTCAGCATCGTGCGCGCGAAGTTACGACCGGCCGCACCGTACAACCATGCCGTGCGCACGATGTAGGGCGACGGGTGGGCGGCGAGCACGCGCTCCTCGCCCTCCGCCTTGGTGCGGCCATAGGCGCCGGCGGGATGCCGCGGCTGGTCTTCGCGGTACGGCTCGGTTGCCGTGCCGTCGAACACGTAGTCGGTTGAGAGCTGCACGAACCTGGCGCCCGCTTTCGCTGCTGCGCGGGCGGCGTTCTCGGCGCCGATCGCGTTCACCGCGTGCGC
>JBDTQN010000110.1:0-7865 GCA_039932215.1 Pseudolysinimonas sp.
TCGATTCGCACAAAGGCATCGGCGATCACCTGTGCGATTGCGTCAACCTGCCAGGCGCGCGCTCCGAGGGCACGCAGGGCGTCGGCGACGGTCTCCGCCGAGATCTCGGCGGGCGGCGACCAGGCCACGCGGCGCAGATACTCGGGGGTGAGCAGGTTCTCGAGCGGGATATCGAGCTCGTCAGCGACCTTCGTCACATCTGCGCGGGCGCGCTTGAACCGGCCGTCGGCCTCGGGGTTCTTGTCGACCCAGACGCGGGGCGGCGGCAGGGTGTCGCTCGGCGGGCGCACCGCAGGCAGATCGTCGGTCGCCATGCCCCGCTGGATCGCGTCGAACCAGCGGTCGAGCTGGCTGCGGCTCGCGCGTCCGGTGAACTCCTTGATGCTGGCGAGGTCGCGTTTGGTGGCGGGCAGGGCGCGGGCGGCGGCGACGAGTGAGAGGTCGGGCACCAGACGGCCGGGAGCCGTATCGATCTCGCGCGCGTAGTCATCGCGGGCGGTCCACAGTTCGCGGGCGACGGCGAGGTTGCGCGGCTGACGAAGGCTGTGGAGGCCGGAGAGTCGGCGCCAGGGATCCTGGCGGACCACGGTCTCTTTCTCGAGCACCGCCTCGAACTCCTCGCGCGCGATCTGCATCTTGCCGGAGTTCTCAAGCAGTACGGCGACCTTGTCGCGCAACTCGGGTAGCAGTTCGACGTCGAGCGCTGCATAGACCAGCCAGCTCTGCGGCAACGGCCGGGTCGACCAGTCGGCAGCCGAGTGCTCTTTGGCGAGATGGATGCCGAGCAACTCTTCGACGACCGCTCCGAGACCGACGCGGGCCAGACCCGCCAGCCGTGCGCCCAGTTCCGTGTCGAAGATGCGGGCGGGATCGATGCCGACCTCGCGCAGGCAGGCCAGATCTTGGCTCGCCGCATGCAAGATCCACTCGTCGTCTCCCACGGCATCCGCGAGTTCGGTGAAGGGGATGCCGACCGCGGGGGGGTCGAATAGAAAGACGCCGGAACCGCGACGGAACACCTGAATCAAATACGCGCGCTGCGAGTACTTGAAGCCGGATGCGCGCTCGGCGTCGATCGCGACCGGACCCGTCCCCGCGGCGATCGCGGCGACCGCGGCGCGGTATGCGTCGACCGTCTCGATGACATCCAGCGTCGAGTGCGCGGCCGGTTCCACCGGAGTGGGGGCGGCGTCGTCCGCGTCAGTCACGCGCCGCTCGGAGATGGGGGAGGAGCCCGACGGCCTCCGCGGTCGGCGGCAGGCCGGCGAGCATGCAGAGCAGCTCGCTCCAGCCTTCGACAGATGCGGCGATCGAATTCTCGTCGGGGGTCCACGAGGCACGGACCTCGAGCTGCGCACCGTCGCTCTGACCGGCGAGTTCGCCGAATCCGGTCGACAACACCTTGGTGGCGGTGCCCGATGCGGCCGTGTATACCGCGTCCCGCACCGAGAGAGCTTCTTCGAGCCACGACCATGCGACGCCGGCGACGAACGGGTCGAGGCCGATCTCGGTCTCGAGCGGTGCCTGCGCGAAGCAGACCACGCGGAACGCGCCGCCCCACGCCTCGGGCAGTTCGGGGTCGTACAAGAGCACAAAACGGCCCGTGCCGAGCAACGAGTCGACACCGTGCCTGGCGGGCCGCACGTCGCCGGCAAGGGCGATCGCATGCGGGGCGAGACCGGTCGGTGCCGGGATCTCGCTCAGCACCAGCTCGGGACGGGTGCCGGCATCATGGACGGCCTGCAGCGCCTGCCCGAACAGGGCAGGGACGGCGGGACCGCGCGCGGTTTCGGACACGTCTGCAGACTAGGGTTTCCACGGGGGCGGAGTCACGTGCCACGCCGACCTCCGCCGCGGGACGGGAGTGCGCGATGGGACGGCGTGTCGTCGGCGGAATCGCCATCGGCGTCGTGGCGGCTGCCGGTGTCGCTGCTCTCGCCGCTGCCGCCCTGAGCGTGATCGTGGCTCGTACCGTGATCATCCCGCCGTCGCGTCGCACCGAGGACGTGACGATCCTGGGGTTCGACCCGGCCGCCGGCACGATCCGGCTGTCGTCGAACGCCGACTCCCGGCTGCCGGGCGACTACAGCTTCTGGTTCACCCGGGATTCCGGCCATGCGCGGCTGGGCGAGATCCTCGCGCAAGACGATCGCACGGTGCTGCGGCGGGTGCTGGGCGTCGACTTCGGCGACCTGGCGGCGGCACGGCGCGGGCGGCTGAGTGGGTGGTTCCATTTGAGTCCGCGCGACCTGCCGTTCGCGTACCGCGACGTCGCTATTGCAACCCCGCTCGGCACCGCGCCGGCCTGGCTGATCCCTGCTGCACAGGGCACGCACGGTCGCTGGTTGATCAACGTGCACGGTCGTGCCGTGCGACGCTCAGAGACGCTCCGCGCGATCCCGCCCTTCCGTGCCGCCGGCTACACCTCGCTGATCGCCTCGTACCGCAACGACGGCGATGCGCCCCGCAGCGACGACTACCGCTATGCGCTGGGCGATCGCGAATGGCAAGACATCGAGGCTGCCATGCAGTACGCCCTCGATCACGGCGCCACCGAGCTCGTGCTCATGGGCTGGTCGATGGGCGGCGCAACCGTGCTGCAGGCCCTCACCCGCTCGCCGCTCGGCTCGCGGGTCGGCGGCATCGTGCTCGAGTCGCCCGTCGTGGACTGGTTCGCGACCCTCGACTTCCAGGTCGCGCTGCGACGTCTGCCCGGCGTGGTGCGCTGGGGCGTGCTGCAGCTGTTCCGCAAGCGCTGGGGCGGCATCTTCACCGGTCTCGCCGAGCCGCTCGACCTCGACCGGCTCGACTTCGTGCGCCGCGCCCGCGAGCTCGAGGTGCCGATCCTGATCTTGCACAGCGACGACGACGGGTTCGTCCCCTCCACAGCGTCGAGGGCCCTCGCGGTCGCCCGGCCCGACATCGTCACCTATGAAGCGTTCGAGGTTGCGCGCCACACGAAGCTGTGGAACTACGACCGAGACAAGTGGGAAGGCGCAATCAGCGCCTGGCTCGCGCGCCTAGACGGCTGACTTCTCTGTGACCTGACGCTGGATGCGCCCGAGGAGAGCCATCATGCCGCGGATGCGCAGCGGGCTGACGGCTTCGGTGAGTCCGATGGTGAGCGGGTAGTCCGGCGGAACACTGAGCACCTGGTCGACCGTGAGCCCTTTGAGGCCCTCGGCGAGGATCGACGCGAAGCCGCGGGTCGTGGGCGCCTCGCGCGGTGCCGTGACGAACACGTGCACCACGGATGCGTCGTCGACCTCGACGAAGATGAACACGGGCGACTGGCATTCCTCGACCCGTTCGAGCAGGTCCGGATGATCGGCGTATCGCTCGGGCAGGTCGGGCAGTGCGTTCGAGAACTCAAGCAGCAGCTGCAGCCGCTCGCGCTGGTCGAGCGCGAGGAAGTCCTCGCGGATCTCGGCCAGCGCGGCGGGCAGATCTGTCATGTGTCGACTCTACGTGCCGCTGAACTACAGCGAGCCGGGCTCCGCGCCCTTGACGATCGGTACGCGCACCGAGCTGCCCCATTCGGTCCACGAGCCGTCGTAGTTCTTCACGTTCGGGAACCCGAGGAGGTGCGTCAGTACGAACCAGGTGTGGCTCGACCGCTCGCCGATACGGCAGTACGCGATGACATCTTGGCCCTCGTCGAGACCGATCTCGTCGCGGTAGATCGCGTCGAGGTCGGCGCGACCCTTGAACGAGCCGTCTTCGGCGACCGCTCGGGCCCACGGCACGTTGCGGGCCGTGGGGATGTGCCCGGCGCGCAGGGCCGACTCCTCGGGATAGGCGGGGGCGGTGGTGCGGTCACCGACGTACTCTTCGGGCGAGCGCACGTCGACCAGCGGCACGGTGCCGATGGCGGCGAGCACGTCGTCTTTGTAGGCACGCTGCTCGCTGTCGTCGCGCTCGACGACCGGATAGTCGATCGCCGCGGGCGTGGGGACGTCGGTGGTGTACGCACGCCCCTCGGCCTCCCACTTGGCGCGGCCGCCGTCGAGGAGGCGCACATCGTCATGCCCGAACAGAGTGAACACCCACAGTGCGTAGGCCGCCCACCAGTTGTTCTTGTCGCCGTAGATGATGACGGTGCTGTCGCGCGAGATGCCCTTGCCACCGACGAGTGCGGCGAAGCCGGCGCCGTCGATGTAGTCGCGCGTCACGGGATCGTTGAGGTCGGTGTGCCAGTCGATCTTGACCGCACCCTCGATGTGGCCGGTCTCGTAGAGCAGCACGTCTTCGTCGGACTCCACGACGACGAGGCCGGGGTCGCCGAGGTGCTCGGCCAGCCATTCGGTGCTCACCAGCCGTTCGGGATGCGCGAAGGCGGCAAATGCAGGCGACGGATCGCGGTCGACGGTCATGGGTCCTCCAACGGACGGTGAAACGAGTGGGTACTGTTCCAGGGTAGGCAGTCGACCGCGAGCCCGCTGAAGTGCCGTAAGAGTTCGACACGATCCCGTACGTCAAAGGCACCCACCATCCCCATGCAGCAGCTCTCCGTCCCCTCGCTCGCCGACCGTTCCCCCGCGATGACGGCGGCAGAGATCGCCGGTTCTCTCGTCCCGCCGCGCCAGTTCGAGGACGCGACCCTCGACAACTACGTTCCGGATGCCGACTACCCGTCACAGGCGCGTGCGGTCGAGAAGGTGCGGGCTTTCGCCGCCGCCTGGACGTCGCCACGCGGCATGTTCGCGAAGAAGCCCCCGCCGACCAAGCCGGGTATCTATCTCGACGGCGGGTTCGGTGTCGGCAAGACACACCTGCTGGCCGCGCTCTGGAAGCTCGCGCCCGGACGCACCTACTTCGGCACGTTCATCGAGTACACGGCGCTCGTCGGCGCGCTCGGGTACGCATCCACCGTCAAGCTGCTGACGGGTGCGAGCTTCTTGGCCATCGACGAGTTCGAGCTCGACGACCCCGGCGACACGATGATCATGACCCGGCTGCTGGGCGAGCTCGTCGATAGCGGCACCCGGATCGCCGCCACATCGAACACGCCGCCGAACGCGCTGGGCGAGGGGAGATTCGCTGCGGCCGACTTCCTGCGCGAGATCACCGCCCTGTCCGACCGGTTCGACACCGTGCGCATCGACGGGCTCGACTACCGCCGTCGCGAGATCGAAGGCCACGCGATCTCGCTCGACGAGGCGGAGTTCGCGGCGGCAATCACCGACGCTGCCTCTCAGGGCGACGTCACGGCGGATCCCTTGGACGGCATCCTGAAGCACCTCTCGAACGTGCACCCGTCGCGCTACGTCAAGCTCGTCGAGGGCCTGTCGGCGATGGGAATCGACGGAGTGCGGGTGCTGACCGATCAGACCGAGGCCCTGCGTTTCGTGGCTCTGGTCGACCGACTGTACGACGAGCAGGTACGCGTCTTCGCGACCGGAGTGCCGCTCGACGGTGTCTTCGGTGACGACATGCTCGCCGGCGGCTACCGCAAGAAGTACCTGCGCGCGGTGTCGCGGCTCATCGCCCTGACCTCCGGCTAGGGGAGCAGGTAGATCGTCGCGACCAGCGCGATGACCGAGAGCAACACGGCATAAGGCAATGCCATCCAGAGCATTCGCACGTACCCCAGCCGGATCAGCGGCGCCAGCGAGGACGTGAGGATGAACAGGAACGCCGCCTGACCGTTCGGGGTGGCGATGCTGGGAATGTTCGTGCCGGTGTTGATCGAGATGGCGAGCAGCTCGAACTGGTCACGCGACACCGCTCCGGCGTCGAACGCCGCCTTCACCTCGTTGATGTAGACGGTTGCGACGAACACGTTGTCGCTGATCGCCGACAGGATTCCGGCGGCTCCGAACGCGGCTATCAGCTGCCCCCTGCCTTCCTGAGCGAGCACCGCGTCGATCACCGGTGCGAACAACTCTTGGTCGTGGATCACCGCGACGATCGCGAAGAAGGTCACCAACAGCGCCGTGAACGGGAGTGCTTCGCGGAACGCGTTGCCGATCGCGTGCTCGCTCGTCACTCCGCTGAACGCGGTGGCGAGCACGATGACCGCCAAGCCGATCAGGCCGACCTCGGCCAGGTGCAGGGCGAGCCCGACGATCAATGCCACGGCGGTCAGCGCCTGCACGACCAGTCGTGCACGCGACCTCGACGTCCGCGACGCATCCTGCTCGTCGTTCCAGGTCTGCATGACCGCGCGCACGGAGTCGGGCAGACGTGCGCCGTAGCCGAAGCGGCCGGTCGTCTCGAGAAGCGCGCAAAGGGCCACGGCGAAGATGAAGACCGGAATCGACACGGGCGCGACCCGCAGCGCGAACTCGGCGAAGTCCCACCCCACGAGCTCCCCGATCAGCAGGTTCTGGGGTTCACCGACCAGGGTGGCGACACCACCGACCGCCGTGCCGATGGCGGCGTGCATCACCAGGCTTCGGAGAAACGATCGGAATCGATCGAGGTCGTCATGGTGCCCATCGCGAACGAGATCGTCGTCGTCGTGATCGTGGTCGTCGTCATCGGCACTGCGATCCGAGGCGTATCGGTGGTAGACGGCGTAGAAGCCGGTGGCCACGGCGAGCACGACCGCCGCGACCGTGAGGGCGTCGAGGAATGCCGAGAGAAAGGCCGTGACGACCAGGAAGGTCATCGACAGCAACAATTTGGAGCGCACGCGGATCAGCAGTTTGGTGAAGACCATCAGCAGCAGATCCCGCATGAAGTAGATGCCCGCGACCATGAACATCAGAAGCAGGATCACGGAGAAGTTCGCCTGCGTCTCTTCATAGACGGCGTCGGGGGAGGTCATCCCGATGATGACCGCCTCGAGGGCGAGCAGGCCGCCGGGCAGCAGCGGATAGCACTTCAGTGCCATCGCCAGCGTGAAGATGAATTCGGCGACCAGGAACCATCCGGCGACGAAGGGTCCGGCGGTGATCCATAACACCGGGTTGACGATCAGGAACGTGACGATCGCGAGCTTGTACCAGGTGGGTGCCTCACCGAGGAAGTTCTTCGCCAACGCGGGCGCGAGTGTTCGCAGCATGGGTCTCCGATCTGTAGCGGCACTCCGCGTGCCGGCCGACCAGACTTCCCGGCGCTCCACGTCCGAGTCTACGGGTGGACGTCCGCGCGGTTGACGGCGGATTCGGGGTACCCCGAAACACGATGTTTACACCCGGGGGTGTCGTGTAACCGACCCGAAACACGCAGACAGCGGCACCGAAACCTGCTCGGCCCAAACTGGCTGCGTACCCGAGGCTCCACCCCCTCCTCGAGCGATCGGTCCGACGGTGCATCCTTTGCAACTTTGAGAGAGGTAACACAATGGATCAAGGCAACACGGCCTTCCTACTGCTGGCAACCGCGCTTGTCCTCCTGATGACTCCCGGCCTCGCGTTCTTCTACGGCGGCCTGGTCAAGGCCAAGAGCGTCATCAGCATGATGATGATGAGCTTCGGTGCGATCGGGCTCATCGGCGTGCTCTGGGCCATCTACGGCTATGCGATCGCATTCCCGACTATCGACGGCGTCGCACCGCTTCCCTGGATGTTCGACTCGAGCAACTTCCTGCTCGGCGCCGTGACCGCGGACGCAGCGGCACCGGCGGGCAGCTACCCTGCTCTCGCCTTCGTCGCCTTCCAGGCCACCTTCGCGATCATCACCGTCGCGCTGATCTCGGGTGCGATCGCCGACCGCGCCAAGTTCGGCTCGTGGATGATCTTCGCCGGCATCTGGGCGACCGTCGTCTACTTCCCGGTCGCGAGCTGGGTGTTCAACTTCGGCCTCGCTGACGGCGCCTTCACCTACGGCGGATGGCTGACCCGCGGCATGCAGGATGTCTTCGGCACCGGCCTGATCGACTTCGCCGGTGGTACCGCGGTGCACATCAACGCCGGTGC
>JBDTQN010000111.1:0-7815 GCA_039932215.1 Pseudolysinimonas sp.
TGACCACCGGAGAGCGCCTTCGGCTTGCGGCCGAGGTAGGGCTCAAGGTCGAGCAGCTTGGCCGCCTCGAGTACGCGCTTGGCGCGGTCCTCTTTGCCGACGCCAGCGATCTTGAGCGCGAAGCCCATGTTCTCGGCGACCGTCATGTGCGGGTACAGGGCGTAGTTCTGGAACACCATCGCGATGTCGCGATCCTTCGGCGGGACGTCGGTGACGTCACGATCGCCGATCAGGATGCGTCCGTCGTTGACCTCTTCAAGGCCGGCGAGCATGCGCAGGGTGGTCGACTTGCCGCAGCCGGAGGGACCGACCAGGACGAGGAACTCGCCATCGGCGACCTCGAGCGAGATCTGGTTGACGGCGGGGCGGGTGGAACCGGGGTAAAGCCGGGTTGCCTTGTCAAAAGTGACAGATGCCATAGCGGTACTAACTCCTTCACCGGCAGGTACGTGCCGGACGATCCGTAGTGAAGTGGTACGGCGCGGAGGGGGTTCTGCGCCGTCTCGCCATTATGCCCCTTCTCAGCCGTGGTTCGTAGTGTGGGAGTTTGCCTCAGGCGCCCGAACAGCAATAGCCTGGCGCCGCCCTACCCCACCCAGAACGAGGATCGATGAGCCACGGCGAGCCCAACCCCGGCGCCGAACCCGACCAGGCTGGCGCGCGAGCCGCCGCCCGAGAGCGTGCCCGGGAGCTGCGCGACCTGCACAAGAAGCAGGATCGCCGTCGACGTCTGATCGTGCAGGGCGCCATCACCGGTGCGGTGCTGCTGGTGGTCGCGGTCGTCGTGATCGTGCTCGTCATCCCCCGCGCGCAGACTCGCGGCCCGCACAACATGCTCAGCGACGGCATCCGGATCGGCGAAGATCTGAAGGCGATCCAGACGCCTGCCCAGTTCCCGGGACAGCCCCCCATCGCATCTGCGCCG
This sequence comes from Pseudolysinimonas sp., assembly GCA_039932215.1. Classification (GTDB taxonomy): domain Bacteria; phylum Actinomycetota; class Actinomycetes; order Actinomycetales; family Microbacteriaceae; genus JBDSKH01. Next base: position 926 of record JBDTQN010000111.1, read on the forward strand.
AACACGGACGGCACCATCGACATCCAGCTGTACGTCGACTACCTCTGCGACGCCTGTGGGCAGTTCGAAGCCGGCAACGGCGCGCAGCTGCGCAGCTGGGTCGCAAGCGGCGCTGCCACGCTCGAGATCCATCCGATCGCCCTGCTGACGACGAAGTCGGCGGGCACGCAGTATTCGCTGCGGGCGGCCGCGGTCGCGGCGTGCGTCGCCGACCTGGCGCCGGATCACTACTTCGATTTCCATGACGCACTTCTCGCCGATCAGCCCGAGGAGGGCTCGGAGGGTCTCACCGACGCCGAGCTGCTCGCCCGCGCGAAGGCGGCGGGGGTGACCGCGCTCGGTCAGATCACCCGCTGCGTCGACGAGGGCCGATACAAGGCGTGGGTGAAGGAGGCGACGGCGCGCGCGCTCGCCGGCCCGATCCCGAATGCGGAGATCTCGAAGATCGACTCGCCGTTGGTCATTCTGGTGAACGGGCAGCAGTTCATCCCGTCGGCAGATTTCGACCCGGCCGAGTTGTCGCAGTTCGTGGTGCAGGCGGCCGGCGACGCGTTCGCCGACAACCCGACCCCGACGCCCGGCCCGAGCGACACAGCGACGCCGACGCCCGCGCCGTAGCGAGACCTTTTCGAGCCCTCTGTCGGGGTTGAACCGACGACCTTCGCTTTACAAGAGCGGTGCTCTACCACTGAGCTAAGAGGGCGAAACGAAGCGAGTCTACCGGCGCGCTAACGTTGCCATCGATGCCCCCGCACGACGACAGCGCTGCTGACACCCGTCACCCCGTGCGCGTCGTCGTCGCCACGATCGCGGCGTTCGCGAGCGGGATCGGGGTGGCGCTGCAGTCGCGCATCAACGGGCAGCTCGGCGCCGAACTGGGCGACGGCTTCGTTGCCGCGTTCCTCTCCTTCGGGTCGGGGTTCGTGATCCTGGCCATCGCGGTCCTGTTCGTGCCGGATGCCCGCCGCGGGCTGGGTCGGGTGCTGGGCGCGGTGAGGGAGCGCCGCATCCCGTGGTGGCATCTGATGGGCGGCGCCGCCGGAGCGTTGTTCGTGCTGACCGGCAGCCTGGTGATCGGCGTGATCGGTGTCGCGCTGTTCACCGTCGGCGTGGTCGCCGGGCAGATGACCAGTTCGGTGCTGATCGACCGCAATGGGTTCGGGTCGACCGCGCCGAAGCCGCTCAGCCCGACCCGCGTCATCGGTGCGCTGCTTGCGCTCGCGGGGGTCGCGCTCGCCGTCTCGGGTCAGTTGCGGGTCGACGTGCCCTGGTGGCTGTTGCTCGTTCCGCTCGTCGTCGGGCTCGGCATCGGGTTCCAGCAGGCCGCGAACGGTCAGGTGCGGGTCGTCGCGGACTCGGCACTCGCGGCGACGTTCGTCAACTTCATCGTGGGTGCCACGCTGCTCACCATCGCGCTGCTCGTGCATCTGCTCTTCGCGCCGTGGCCCGCGGAGTTCCCCGCCTCCCCGCTCCTGTATCTGGGCGGCGTGGTCGGGGTGGTGTTCATCGGCACGCAGGTGCTGGTGGTGCGCGTGATCGGCGTGCTCGTTCTGGGGCTCGCCATCCTGTCGGGGCAGTTAGCGGCCGCGGTGCTGTTCGACCTCGTGCTCCCGCTCGCCGGGCACACGTTCGCGGCCTCGAGCGCGATCGGTGCCGCGGTGACGCTGCTTGCGGTGGTGCTCGCCGTGATCCCGTCGCGGCGCCGCTAGAGCGTCGTCAGGTAGTCCTTCGCGCTGACCGGCTTGCGCCGCCCGCTCTTCGCCTTCGAGGGCTTGCCGCCGACGTACAGCCAGCCGAGCAGCGTCTCGTCGGGCTCCAGCTCGTGCATTCGGTGCACGGCGCCCGACCGGGCGTGCAGGCCGGTGCGCCACATCACGCCCCAGCCGGCCTCGTCGAGAACGAGGCTGAGCGCGTGGGCGACTCCGGATGCGACGGTCTCCTGCTCCCACAGCGGCACCTTGTGGCTCCGCTTCGGTGAGACGACGACGGCGAGCAGCAGCGGCGCACGCAGCGGCTTGGCTGCCATCTTCTCGGCGGCCGACCCCTCGAGGCCCGACGCCTCGGCCAGCGCGTAGCCGAGTCGTCGACGCGCTTCGCCGCGCAGCGCGATGACGCGCCACGGTCGAAGCGACGCGTGATCGGCGACCGACGCGGCCGCTTCGATCAGGGGCAGCAGCTCACGTTTGGTGGGCGCGGCATCCGTCACCGACGAATGCGAGCGGCGCCGCCGCATGCCGTCGGCGATCGGGTGATCGGTCACTTGTCTTCGTGGAACCCGAGCGACAGCGAGTTCATGCAATAGCGCAGCCCGGTGGGCGTGCCGAACCCGTCGTCGAAGACGTGGCCCAGGTGCGATCCGCAGTTCGCGCAGCGCACCTCGGTGCGCACCACCCCGAGCGAGCGGTCTTCGATCAGTTCCACCGCATCCGGATTCACCGAGTCGTAGAAGCTGGGCCAGCCGCAGCCGGAGTCGAACTTGGTGCCGCTCTTGAACAGCTCCGAGCCGCACGCCCCGCAGGTGTAGAGGCCGCTGCGCGATTCGTCGAGCAGCTCGCCGGTCCAGGCGCGTTCGGTGCCGGCCTCGCGCAGCACGCGGTAGCGCTCGGCGCCCAGCTCGGCCTCCCACTCGGCCTCGGTCTTGGTGACCGCGTAGTCCTTGCCGGACGTGTCCATGTGCTCTCCCTACTTCTCTCCTATTCAACCGGAACCCGGGCGGGAAAGTTCCGGGCTGTCAGGATGACGGCATGGGTTCTGACCCGAACGGCACCGCCGCCTGGTACGGCCGCGCCGCCGTCGAGCTGGCGCAGACGTCAGAGCTGCAGGTCGAGTGGGCGCGCGGCATCGCCGCCGACCCCGACGTGGTGGCTCTGATCGACGAGTTGCCGCGCGGGCACCGGCAGCCGTCGCTGGTGCTTTCGGTGGCGCGCTGGCTGGGTGCGCCTGCCGGATCGTGGCCCGAGCTGCGCGAATGGCTGATCGCATCGTGGCCGCGAGTGGAGGCTGCGGCGCGGGGGCGACGCACGCAGACGAACGAGGTGGGACGGTGCGCGCCCCTGCTGGCCGCGCTTGACCGCATCCCCGGTCCGCTGGCGCTCGTCGAGGTGGGTGCGTCGGCCGGGCTGTGTCTCGGGGTCGACCGCTACGCGTATCGGTTCGACGACGGGCCGGTGATCGGGGACGGCGATCCACTGCTCACCTGCGTGACCAGCGGCGCGGGTTCGGTGCCGACGCGGCTGCCCGACGTTGTGTGGCGTCGCGGGGTCGATCTGGCCCCGCTCTCGCTCACCGACCCCGACGACGTGTCGTGGCTCGAGGCCCTGCTCCCGCCCGACCGCCCGGAACGCCTCGCCCGGCTCCGCGCCGCATCCGCCCGTCTCTCCGACGATCCTCCGCCGGTCGTGGCGGGCGACGCGCTGGAGGCGCTGCCCGGGCTGGCTGCGGCCGCGCCGGCGGGCGCGTCGCTCGTGGTCGTGGCGCTCGGCACTCTGGTCTACCTGGATCCGGCCGCGCTGGCGGAGGTGCTGCGCCTCAGCGCCGAGTTGGGCGCCCGACTGGTCACTCTCGAGCCGGTGGCGGCCCTGCCTGAGATACAGCAGCGTCTCGCCGGGCTCGCGGCACCGCACCCCACGCCGTTCGTAGTGGCGCTCGACGGCGAGCCTCTCGCGTATGCGTCGGCGCACGGCGATCGGCTGTCTTGGCTGTCGCCGGTGGGGCAACCGGATGCGGGGGAGACGGCGTCTTAGGATCGCGGCGTGCCAGCACCCCACCCTGCCCGCGAGACGAGCGTCCCTGCGGGCGACGAGCTCGACGAGCTGGCCCTGCGGGTGCTCGAGTTCGAGCGGGTCTGGGCGGCGCGCGTGGGGGCGAAAGAGGCGGCGATTCGCTCGGAATTCAGCATTCCCGCAGCCCGCTACTATCAGATGTTGTACGCGCTCATCGATTCGCCGGCGGCTCTGCGTTCTGATCCACTTCTCGTCCGGCGGTTGCAGCGCCTGCGTGACGCCCGGTCCCGGGCCCGCGCCGCCCGTACCTTCCGCACCGATTCGATCAGCGACCAGGACCCCATCGCGTAATGGCCAGTTTTCCGCAGGACCCGTTCGACGTGGTCCCCGCCGACCTCAAGCGCGTCGGCGCGCACCGGGCACCCCGCAAGCGCGGACGTGGTGCGATCGCCTTCGCCTGGGCCGCTTTGGCGACGGGCGTGCTCGTCATCGGCGGCCTGTATGGCCTGTCGCGCGTCGACCCCAACATCAGCTTCGAGCTGCCGAACTTCGGGGGCAGTGAAGACCCGGTCGCTGCCCCGAGCCCGAGCGTGTCCACCGTTCCGCCGGTGACCGATCCGGCGACGGTCGACCCCGCCCTCGCCCTGAGCCTGTCGGTATTCAATGCCAGCAGCGCCGAGGGGCTGCAGAACACCGCCGGCGACGCGATCGTCGCGGCGGGATGGCCCAACCCGGCACGGGCCAACTCGACCGCTCGCGACATCGCCGAGACGGTCGTCTACTACAGCTCGGCCGCCTACGAGGGCATCGCGCGCGGGATGGTGCAGTTGCTCGGCGTCGGGTCGGTGCAGCTTTCTGACGCCTATCCGGGCGCACCGGTCACCATCGTGGTCGGCCAGGATTACGCCACCGTGGCGGGCGTCGGCGGCTGATCCGCGCTCCGTTCGGGGCTGCGCAGCCACGGGTGTTACGCCCGTGTTTCCATCGTGTTGAGATCTTCGAACCCGCTGGCCTGCGCTCTTCGGGCGCGGTTACGATTCGGCTGAGACGGGCCGGTCAGCCCGTCTGCGACACAGCGTTCAGCAGGGAGCAATCGATGGCGCAGGGCACCGTCAAATGGTTCAACGCCGAGAAGGGGTACGGCTTCATCACCCTCGATGGCGACGGTCAGGATGTGTTCGTTCACTACTCGGCGATCGACATGACCGGCTACAAGGTTCTTGAAGAGGGTCAGGCGGTCACGTTCGAGGTGGGCACGGGCGACAAGGGTCCGCAGGCGGAATCGGTGCGCCTGGCCTGAGCCGGTCGGCACCCGACCTAGCATGACGCCATGCGGGGTGGTGCGGTGGTGCTCGCGAGCGGGCTGGGGCTCGTGCTGCTGCTCAGCGGGTGCGTCGGCGATCCGATGCCGGTGCCGACGCCGAGTTACACCTCCACGTACGTCACACCTCCGCCGACGGCTCTGGCGCCGCTGACCGGAGAGACGCTGCCGGCGGGCACCGTGCTCGGGCCCTCGCTCGCGGCGAAGATCGACAATCACGTCGACGCCCGACCGCAGGTCGGGCTGGAGCACACCGATCTCGTGTTCGAAGAGCTGGTCGAGGGCGGCCTGACCCGGTATGTCGCGGTGTGGCAATCCGATGTGCCTGCCGAGATCGGGCCGATCCGCTCGATCCGGCCGATGGACCCCGACATCATCTCGCCGTTCGGCGGCATCGTGGCGTACTCGGGCGGGCAGGGGCGCTTCGTGGAGGCGATGAAGGCGACCGGCGTGTACAACGCGATCCACGGTCAGGCCGACACGGCCGACGTGATGTTCCGCACCGACACCAAGAAGGCCCCGCACAACGTGCTGGTGCGGGCGCCCGCGCTGATCGCGCTGCACACCGACCTGCCCCCGCCCACGCAACAATTCGCTTTCGCGCCCGACCGGGCGTCATCGAGCGCGATTCGGGATGGCACTCCCATCGCGACGATTTCGTTGCGTTTCGGGGCGCCCTCGACGCCGTCGTGGACGTTCGACCCGGCGTCTGGGCGCTACCTGCGTGCGCAGTCCGGCGTGGCCGACCTCGATACCGCGGGGGCGCAGCTCTCGGCCGACAACGTGATCGTGCTGCGGGTGCCGGTGGGCAACGACGGAGGCGTTCCGAAGACGCTTTTGGTCGGCACCGGCGAGGCGTGGATCTCTTCCGGGGGTTCGACGGTTGCCGCCGTGTGGTCGAAGCCGTCGCAGAACTCACTGATCCGGCTCGTCGACGGGGCCGGCAACGTCATCCGGCTCGCCCCCGGTAACAGCTGGATCGAGCTGGTACCGCTCAGCGGCAGTGCCGATTTCACCGCGCCCTGACGGCTCCCGCTCGGCTTGCACTCCCTCGGGGCGAGTGCCAGAATGAACGTTGGCACTCACGCGCTGTGAGTGCTAGATCTCGCGGTCGCATGCGACCGGTTTAGTTATCAACGTCCGGAAGGGACGCCACTCACTTATGGCAAAGATCATTGCTTTCGACGAAGAGGCCCGTCGCGGCCTCGAGCGCGGCCTCAACATCCTGGCTGACGCCGTCAAGGTCACCCTCGGCCCCCGCGGTCGCAACGTCGTTCTCGAGAAGAAGTGGGGCGCCCCCACGATCACCAACGACGGTGTGTCCATCGCTAAAGAGATCGAGCTCGACGACCCGTACGAGAAGATCGGCGCAGAGCTCGTCAAAGAGGTCGCGAAGAAGACCGACGACGTCGCCGGCGACGGTACGACCACCTCGGTCGTGCTCGCCCAGGCGCTCGTGCGTGAGGGCTTGCGCAACGTCGCGGCCGGCGCCGACCCGATCAGCCTGAAGAAGGGCATCGAGAAGGCCGTCGAGGCCGTCATCGCCGAGCTCACCAAGAACGCCAAAGAGATCGAGACGAAAGAAGAGATCGCTGCCACGGCATCCATCTCGGCTGGCGACTCCGAGATCGGCGCGCTCATCGCCGAGGCCATCGACAAGGTCGGCAAGGAGGGTGTCGTCACCGTCGAGGAGTCGAACACCTTCGGCACCACGCTCGAGCTCACCGAGGGCATGCGCTTCGACAAGGGCTTCCTGTCGCAGTACTTCGTCACCGACCCCGAGCGTCAGGAGGCGGTCTTCGAAGACCCCTACATCCTGATCGTCAACGGCAAGATCTCGAACATCA
>JBDTQN010000112.1:0-7787 GCA_039932215.1 Pseudolysinimonas sp.
GCCGTCGGCGGCGGTCTCCAGAATCATGTTCTTGTCGACGCTGACGCCGTCGACCTCTTTCGCGAGGCGGGCGAGACCGGATGCCGTGAGCTGCGCCGCATAGGGCAGCGCCTTGCGACCGAACCGGGCCACCAGATCGGGCGCAGACCCCTTCGACTCGAGCAGGTACACGTACCGCGCCTCGATCCCGCGCTCGCGCAGCCGGGTCAACACGCCCTGCTCGAAGCACTCGACGATGAGCCGGTCGGGGCTGTTCCAGCGGGTGAGTTCTGCGGCCATCAGCTCGTCGAGCGGCAACCCGATCGAGGCGAAGTAGGTCGGATGCTTCACCTCGGCCACCAGCCGGATGTCACGCCCCGTGCGCTCGCGCGCATCGTCGAGCAGGTCGAGCAGTTCGCGGAAGCGCAGGATCGGCTGCGCACCGTCGAAACTCGACGAGCTCTGGCGGATCTGGGGCAGACGCTCGACCGCACGGAGGGTCGCCAATTCGGACCAGGTGAAATCCTCGGTGAACCACCCGGTTAACGACACGCCGTCGATGCGCTTCGTGGTACGTCGGCCCGCGAACTCCGGGTGTGCGGCCACGTCGGTCGTTCCCGAGATCTCGTTCTCGTGACGCAGCACGAGAACCCCGTCTTTCGTTGCCACGATGTCGGGTTCGACCGCGTCGGCGCCCAGGGCGAAGGCCAATTCGTACGAAGCGCGGGTGTGCTCGGGGCGGTAGCCGCTGGCACCGCGGTGACCGATGACAAGTGTTCTGGGGGGCGTCGAGGTCACCCGAGACAGGCTAATCTCCCTGCATGACTGCCTGCGTGAACTGCGCCCGCGCGCTGCAGCCTGCCTGGAAGTACTGCATCTTCTGCGGAACCCGTACTCCGGTGGCTGCGGTGGCGGCTGTCGCGCCCCGATCGCGGCCTCTTCCGAAGCGCACACCGGTGCCCGGATACTCCGCCGTGACCACGTCGCAGGTTCCGATCGTGCCCACGCCCGCGCCCGCTCCGCTGTCTGCCGCGCCGAGCGAGGAGCCCGTCTCGTCGGAGTGGCCGGACGACCTCGGCGAGCGCCCGTCGCTGCGATCCGCGCTCGCCGCGACCGAGGTGCCCGCTCCGACGCCTCCGCGTGAGGACGCCCCCGCGCCTGACGACGACGTATCGGACGAAGCCGAGGCGCCCACCGAGGCGTTCGACGAGTTCGGCGAGTTCGAGCAGTTCGAGGAGCCGGAGCCCGAGTCCGACGCCGAGCCGGAGCCAGAGCCCGAGCCCGAGCCCGAGCCCGAAGCCGCCGACGAGCCGTTCCCTGCCTACGACCCCGACGCCTACACGCCGACGCACGACGAGCCCGAGCCGCGCGTCGGCCGACTGCGCACCCGCGGGCGCTCGTCGCGCGGCCGCACCGCCGAAGCCACCGGAACCCTTCTCGAAGAGGCGCCCGCCGACCTCGACGCGTACGACGACGAACTCGACGCCCCTGCCGACCGCACCGGCTCGGTGAACACGCTCGCCATCCTGGCTCTGCTGATCGGCGTGCTTGCCTGCCCGTTCGCGGCCCTGTTCGGCCACCTCGCGCTCGGCCAGCTGAAGGTGTCGGGCGAGCGCGGTGTGATCCCCGCGTGGATCGCCGTGGTGCTCGGCTACCTGTGGCTCGGGTTCTGGTTGGTCTTCGGCATCACGTACCTCGCCACGAATGGCTAGTGCCTGGCGCGAGCCGAGTTCGCTGCTTCCGCTGCGCTGGGGCACCTGGCAGGGTCGCAGCTGGGGCGGCCTGGCCCTGATCATCGGCGGCGGTGCCGCCATCGCGGGATCGAGTGCCGCCAACGCGGTGACACCGCTGTTCGCGGTCGCGGGCACGATCGCGCACGTCATCGGGTGGTCAGTGCTGCCGTCCCGCGGCTGGCGCCGGGTGGCGGCGATCCTGCCCTCCACGTTCGCGATGTTCACCCTGCTCGCCGGGCCGGCGTACCTCACCGTGCTAGTGATTCCGTTCCTCGCTTGGCTGCTGGTGCGCCACCGTCCGCTGCGGGTCGCCCCGATGGCGGCGTTCGTGATCGCGACGGGGATCGTGCTGGCGCGCATCTTCCCCGGCTACGACGGGATGCTGACCGCGGCATCGGTCGCCCTGTTCGTGGTCGTCGGGTCGGCCTGGGCAGCGCGGGCGGTGCACGCCGCGAGTTCACGCACCCGGCGAACCTTCAGGCGCACGCGCAGCATCTCTTCGTAGAATCAACCCACACCCCGCCCGAAAGACGAGGAACCATCCATGGCCAACCCGGTCTTCAACCGCTCACCGATCTTCTCTGCCAAGGCCGCCGCGCGTGCCGCGGCCGCGCCGCCCGTTCCGAGCGCCGGTCAGCTGCAGCAGCAGTACGAGGTCCCGTCGGCGTCGCCCGACGAGATGGGTCGCATGACCTACGAAGACACCATCGTCAAGACGGCGGTGAGCTTCGGCATCCTGCTGGTCGGTGCCGTCATCGGGTGGATGCTCGGTTCGTTCCTCATCGTCACCATCGGTGCCGCGATCATCGGCCTCGTGCTCGGCCTGGTGAACACGTTCAAGAAGGAGCCGTCGCCGCCCCTGATCCTCGCGTACGCGTTCTTCGAGGGCGTCTTCGTCGGCGGCATCTCGATGATCTACGCCCTGTTGTTCGGCGGTTCGATCGTGCCGATGGCCGTGTTCGGCACCCTGGGCGTCGTCGGCGTCACGCTCGCGCTGTTCGCCAGCGGCAAGGTGCGCGCCTCGAAGCGCGCGACCAAGATCTTCCTCGTGGCGCTGGTCGGCTACGGCGCGTTCTCGCTGGTCAACTTCTTCTTGATGGTCACCGGCACCACCAACTCGATGTTCGGTCTGCGCGACGGTGTCGAGATCTTCGGCATTCCGCTGGGCGTGCCGCTCGGCATTCTCGTCGTGCTGCTGTGCGCGTACTCGCTGGTGCTCGACTTCGACGGCATCCAGCGCGGTGTCACGAACGGCGCCCCGCGTAAGTACGCCTGGACCGCGGCCTTCGGCATCATGGTCACCGTCGTGTGGCTCTACCTCGAGATCCTGCGCCTGATCGCGCTCCTCACCGGTCGCCGTTAGGCCCGCTCGAACCGCATCTCCCAGTTGTGGGACCAGGTCTCTGCGCCGTCGCGTGAGAAGAACTGGTCCCACTTCGGGTTTTCGGGGTCGGAGGTCGTCCACTCGAACCGGACCACGGTGTCGACGCCGCCGACGAGCTGATGCCCCTCGAAGCGACCCACCCCGTCGGTGAAGCTGCCGACGACCGGCTCGTCGAGCACCCCCGGCGCATTCGTCGCGCTCCACCAGATGCGCCAGACCTTTTCGTCAGACGACCACAGCCGCAGCGTGAACCCGACGAAGTCGTCGAACCACATCTGGTCGATGTTGCCGGCACCGTTCAGGATCGGCGACGCGTCTTGCGTCGCCTCGAACTCGATCCATTCGGTGCAGGCCGGATCTGTGTTGTCACGGATCTTGCGGTTGTGCACCTTCCAGGTGCCGAACAAGAAGTCGAAGTCGGTTGAGCTCACGCGCCGACGCTAGCGACAGCCTGCGTCATTCCCATTCGATCGTGCCCGGCGGCTTCGACGTCACGTCGAGCACCACGCGATTGACGCCGGCGACCTCGTTGGTGATGCGGTTCGAGATGCGAGCGAGCACGTCGTAGGGCAGCCGGGTCCAGTCGGCGGTCATCGCGTCTTCTGACGAGACCGGGCGCAGCACGATCGGGTGGCCGTAGGTGCGGCCGTCGCCCTGCACGCCGACCGAGCGGACGTCGGCCAGCAGCACGACGGGGCACTGCCAGATCTCGCCGTCGAGGCCGGCGGCGGTGAGCTCGGTGCGGGCGATCAGATCGGCGGCGCGCAGCAGCTCGAGACGCTCATGCGTCACCTCACCGACGATCCGGATGCCGAGGCCGGGTCCCGGGAACGGCTGGCGGCCGACGATCACCTCGGGTAAGCCGAGCTCGCGACCGATCGCACGGACCTCGTCTTTGAAGAGGGTGCGCAGCGGCTCCACGAGCTCGAAGTCGAGGTCGTCGGGCAACCCGCCGACGTTGTGGTGGCTCTTGATGTTGGCGGTCCCGCTGCCGCCCCCGCTCTCGACGACATCCGGGTACAGCGTGCCCTGCACCAGGAACCGGATCGGGTCGCCCTCGGCCGCGAACTCGGCGATCAGGTCGGCCTGCGCGGCTTCGAACGTGCGGATGAACTCGCGCCCGATGATCTTGCGCTTCTCTTCGGGATCGGTGACGCCGGCGAGCGCGCCGAGGAAGCGCTCACGGGCGTCGACGGTGACCAGGCGCACGCCGGTCGACGCCACGTAGTCCTCTTCGACCTGGCGGCGCTCGTCGGCGCGCAGCAGCCCGTGATCGACGAAGACACAGACCAGCTGGTCGCCGACGGCTTCGTGCACCAGCGCAGCGGCGACGGCAGAGTCGACGCCTCCCGAGAGCCCGCAGATCACGCGCCCCGTGCCGATCTGGGCGCGGATGCGCTCCACCTGCTCGGCGATGACGTTGCCGCTGTTCCAGTCGGCCGGGATACCCGCCGCCTTGTGGAGGAAGTTCTCGATCACCGCCTGCCCGTGCGCCGAGTGCTTCACCTCGGGGTGCCACTGCACGCCGTAGAGCTTGCGCGCGTCGCTCGCGAACGCCGCCACCGGGGTCGCGGCGCTCGACGCGAGCACCTCGAACCCATCGGGCGCGCGCACCACCGAGTCGCCGTGCGACATCCAGGCGGTCTGCTCGTCGGGTTGCCCGTCGAGGAACGCCGACTGCGGACCCGAGCGGTGGATCTGCGTCGACCCGTACTCGCGCCCGCCGGTTTGCGCGACCTCGCCGCCCAGCTGCTGCGCCATGATCTGGAACCCGTAGCAGATGCCGAGCGTCGGGATCCCGAGCTCGAGCACGCCCGGATCGAGAGCCGGTGACCCCGGCTCGTAGACCGACGACGGCCCGCCACTCAGCACGATGCCGACGGGATTGCGAGCCGCAAGCTCTGCCGCGGTGATGGTGTGCGGCACGATCTCGCTGTACACCCCCGCCTCGCGCACCCGGCGCGCGATCAATTGCGCGTACTGCGCACCGAAGTCGACCACCAACACGGGGCGCTGTTCGGCGTCACTCATGCGCAGCATCCACTCTTTCTCTCACCCAGCGCGGAACCCGGAACTCGAAGAAGAACGACAGCAGGGGCACGATGCCGCCGAGCGCGATGAACAGGAACCGGCCGAACGACCAGCGCGTCAGTCGCCAGAGCGCGAAGTCGAGCAGCAGGTAGACCACGTACAGCCAGCCGTGCACGATCAGGATCGCGGTCGACAGATTGACCGCCTCGATGAGGTCGCGCGGCTGCAGGGCGAGGAAGCCGAATGGGCCGCCGAGTTCGATGTCGACCCCGAAGCCGTAGCGGAACACCATCATCAGCGCGAGCAGCAGCAGGAAGGTGCCGGTGACGATCGCCGAGACGCGGTAGAGGGTGAGTGCCGTCCGGATCCGCGGGACATCGGCCGGGCGGATCGCGGGGGTCGGCATACCCCTATTCTACGGGCGACTCCTCGGCCTCCTGCTCCACCACATCCTTCACGAGGCGGTACCAGAGGTAGATCGCGAAGCCCGCGAAGATCACCCATTCGATGGCGTAGAAGATGTTGAGCACGTTGAGGCTCACCTCACGCGACGGCGGCGGCGAGTAGATGTCGTCGAGCGGTGTGGGGGCCTCGTCGAGCACCAGATATCCGCCGTACGCGGGTACCGCATCCGGCCAGACATTGATCAGGTCGGCGACCGAGATCGCGCTGCGTTCGCCCGCCTCGAAGTCCGAGTCGCTCGCGACTTCGCTGGGCAGGTAGCGCCCGGTCACCGTCACGGGAGTGTCGGCCAGCGACGGCATGCCCCCGCCATCGGTCCAGCCCAGCGCGACCGCGAGGGTGATCCCGTCGTCGGTCACCAGGCGCGCCACGATCACGGTCCCCTGCTCGGCCCCGCCGTTGTTGCGGTTCGAGATCTCGATCACGTCGACGTACTGCCCGGTGACGGTCACGCGCCGCCCGAACTGCGCCGGCGTCACCGCCGACTGCGGCTCGGCGATCGTCTCGAGCGGCACCGCGATCTCGGTGTCGGGGGTGTCTGCCACCGGTGCGTTGTCGACGCTGCGCGAGAGCTGCCACTGGCCGAGACCGGCGAATCCGGCGGCGAGCCCGAGGCACAGCAGCAGAGCCGCGATCCAGCGCGGACGACGGGCGACAGCCCAGAAAGTGGATGTCATGGGGGCCTAGTACTCCGGGTCGCGTTCGCGTTCGCGTTCGGCACGGGACCCGTGTACGTCACTCTGCGCGCCCGCCTGCTCGGCCAATCGATCCTGGTCGGAGAGGACCGCCTCGTCGTCGTCCACGCCACCGCTGACCTCGGCGAACTCGGGCGGCAGCTCGTCGGCGGCGATCTCGAGCGCGGCGGTGTCGTCTCCCGGCCCCCCGGCCATCGCCGCCTCGGCGAGCGCGAAGTCGCGATCCCGTTCTCGATCCGGCACCGGCAGCACCGCGCGACGGCGGAAGATGCGCGCGCCCACGCGCTCGGAGTTGACCGCCAGTACGGGGCCGACGATCGCCATGATGAGCACGTACAGTCCGGCGAACGGAGTCAGGCGTGGATCGAGGCCGGCGGCGACGGCCAGGGTCGCCAAGATGAGGACGAACTCGCCCCGGTTCTGCAGCATCCCGCTGACATTGAAGCCCTCAGCGGGCGTCAGACGATTCAGCCACGCGATCAGCTGGCCGCCGAGCGTGTTGACCACGAGGGTGAGCACGACTCCCACCACGACCGGCCAGAGCACCGAGCCGAACTGGCTGATGTCGAGCGCGAGCCCGAAGTTGAGAAAGAAGAACGCCCCGAAGACGTCGCGCATCGGCAGGGCCAACTGCTCGATGCGGGCACGGTATCGGGTCGCACCCAGCACCAGCCCGATCAGGAAGGCGCCGATCGCATCCGACACCCCGATCAGTTCGCCGATGCCCCCGAACGCGACGGCCAGCCCGAAGAACAGGATGGTGAACAGCTCGTCATCGCGGGTGCCGACCAGCCGCGAGACGATGCGACCGCCCCAGCGAGCGATCGTGAACATGACGATGAGGAACAGGAACGACACCCCGAGCTTGAGCACCACCGCCCACACATCGGTCTCGCCGCTGATGACCACGGTGATGATCGCCAGATAGACGGCGATGAAGATGTCTTCGACCACCGCGATGCCGAGAATGACCGGCGTCTCGCGGTTCGCCAGCCGTCGCAGCTCGATGAGGAGCTTGGTGATGATCGCACTCGACGACACCGCCGTCATTCCGGCGATCACGAGGGCCTCGCGTCCGCCCCAGCCGACCCAGAAGCCGAAGCCGAGCCCCACGGCCATGTTGATCAGGATGCGGCTGCCGCCCGAGACGAGAAGCGCACGTGCGTTGCCGATGAACGCGTCCTGGTCGAACTCGAGCCCGAGGTTGAACAGTAGGAAGATCAGCCCGAAGGTCGCGATCAGCTCGACGTCGGCCGACTCGAAACTCAGCGGAAAGAAGTGGGTGTTCGGGCTCGCCAGCACGCCGACCAGCATGTAGATCGGGATGGCGGGGAGGCCGATGAGCTTGCCGACCCGCCCCAGCACGTAGGCGATGACGAAGAGGATCCCGAGAACCAGGAGATCTTGGCCCAGGTGGTCCACGGGTCAGCTTCCGGGCGGCGCGCTCACGGAGTCAGCCGGCGCCTTCGCCTTGAACTCACCGGTGCGGTAGAACTGGAACGC
>JBDTQN010000113.1:0-7786 GCA_039932215.1 Pseudolysinimonas sp.
GACAGTTACCGCGCGGCGCTGCAGTATTCGCTGACCCGCGAGCCGTTCGGCCGGGCCCTTGCCGGGTTCCAATTGACGCAACAGAAGCTGGTCGACATGGCGCTCGAGATCGAGAAGGGCATGCTGCTCGCCCTGCACCTCGGACGCCTCAACGACCGCGGTGAATTGCGGCCGCACCAGATCTCGGTCGGCAAGCTCAACAACACCCGGGTCGCCATCCAGATCGCCCGTGACGCGCGCGCGATGCTCGGCGGCAATGGCATCACGCTCGACTACTCGCCGCTGCGGCACGCGAACAACCTGGAATCGGTGCGCACCTACGAGGGCACCGACGAGGTGCACACGCTGGTGCTGGGGCAAGCGATCACCGGGATCCCGGCGTTCCGATGAGCGCGCAGCCGCAGCCCCAGCCGCAGCCGCACCCTCAACTCGACGCGCTGATCGCCACACTCGAGTTTCTGCGGGCTCCCGGCGGGTGTGCGTGGGATCGCGACCAGACGCACGGGTCGCTCGTGCAATACCTCACCGAGGAGACCTACGAGCTGATCGAGGCGATCGAGTCGGGCACACGCGACGAGCTCATCGAGGAACTCGGTGACGTGCTGTACCAGGTGCTGTTCCACGCCGATATCGAGGCGGAGGCGGGTGGCTTCACCCTCGAAGATGTCGCCGAGCACATGCGGCTGAAGATGGTGGGGCGTCACCCGCACGTGTTCGGGGATGTCACCGCAGACACCCCCGACGACGTGGTCGCCACCTGGGAGCACATCAAGTCGATCGAGAAGGCGCACCGTTCGAGCGTGCTCGACGGCATCCCGCAGGCGATGCCGTCGCTCGCGCTGGCCGACAAGGTGCTGGGTCGTTCGGCGAAGGTCGGGGTTGTTCCGGATGCCGCGGCTGCTCCCGCAACGGAGGCCGAGTTGGGTGCGCAGCTGCTGTCGATCGTCGCCGGCGCACGGTCGGCGGGACTCGACAGCGAGAGAGCCCTGCGTGGTGCCCTCCGCGCCTTGCAGGACGACGTGCGCGCCGCCGAGGCCCATCTGTAGTCAGCTACTTGAAATTATCCGGGTCGACGCCGAACTTCTTCATGAAGCCTTTCGCGTAGTCGGGGATCTCGGGTTCAGTCTGCGACACCGCCGCGTTGTCGGACTCCATCTTGCCCGCCAGTCCGCCGAGCTTTCCCATCAGCCCGCCGGTCACTCTGGGAACCGCGGTCTCGCGTCCCACTCCGGGGTCAGCCATTGCCGCGCCGGGCCAGTCGACGAGCACGCGCTCGCCGCCGAAGGTGCCTCGGCTCTCCCACGCGGGCAGCACCGCACCGACGACCGGCAGGTGGGTGGCATAGCCGGGCACATTGCCGACGTTCTCGACGGTGGCATCGTAGCTGCCGCGTGCCTCCGACTCGACCCGGATGGTGGCGTCGATGACGGCACCCAATCCCATCGCGATGGAGCGTTCGACGAGTCCGGTGATGGTGACGGTTGCGGACGACCCGTCTTTGCGGGCGCGGGACAGCGCTCCTTTGTTGCCGGCGAGGTCGTGGTCGTCGACGATGCCGGCGGCGGGCGGGGTCTTGAGCATCTTCCAGCGGATGAGCGTCGCGTCGCCCCAGATGATGACGGCGTTCGTTCCGTCGACGTGCAGTGTGACGGGCATGCCGAGCCGGATGCCGTTCACCGGCATCAGTTCTTGACGGATCCCGTAGGTGGTGCCGCCTGCTTCGACGGCCCAGGCGTAGTGCCGGTCGACGTCTTCGTCGTGGGTCGAGGTGATCTCGATCCCGGTGACGACGCCCGGGGTGGGTGTTCCCGAGTCGCGGACTTTGTCGGGGCTGGGACCGAAGAGCGGGCTCATGCTCACAGAATGGCCCTAGGAGACCGGTGCGTCTACCCGCTACCCTCGGCGCCATGGCCGCCGAGAAAGCTCCGACCTTGCTGGGCACCGCCGTGATCATCCAGTCAGACCGCGACCCCGACATCGATCCGAACGATCCGGAGCAGCGCCGCGACGACGGTCTGTTCGACGAGTTGTGGGTCGCTGCGACGGGCACGCCGTATATGTTCACGCTCGAGGTGACGGTTCCGGGGCACGAAACGTACCAGATGCCGGGCGTGCGGACGCGGGTGCCGGCGAAGGCCGAGAAGATCAGCTTTCTCGAGACGCACCCCATTCCGATCACGCTCGAGGTGCCGGTGCGTGTGGCGGCGAACGACGCCGAGAAGATCGCTATCGACTGGAACGCGTTCATCGCCCTCCCCGACAAGGCGCAACGGTTGAAGGACGCTCGCGAGCGCGCTCTGGTCATCGCGGCTCAGCGTCAGCGTGAGGCGATGATCGCCGCCGATCCGAGCCTCGCGCCGTCATCTGACGCACAGAACCCGGCGATGGCGTGGGTCGAGGCGGTGCGCGCCGGTTCGCTCACCCGCCAGGAGTTCGACGAGAGCTGCACGCGCCTGCTCGCCCTGGGCCAGCTGAGCGGTCCCGACTTTCTAGCCGCCGAGGCACGGCTCACGGCCCCCTGACCACCGCCCAGCACCCGGCACTCGGCACCCACCGCCCAGCACCCAGCACTCGGCACCCAGGGCTACGCGGCGCGGTCCGCGCGCATCACCGCGCGCCGTACCGGGTTCTTCGATCGCAGCCGCACGGGCGCCGCCCCGGGTACCTGCAGGTCGTACTCGCTACCGGTTCTCACGATCCGCGCACCGATGTCGTGCACCCACATGTGGTGATGTCGGCAGAGCAGGATGCCGTCGCGAACGTCTGTCCGTCCGTGATCCCGGTCCCATTCATCGATATGGTGCGCCTCGGTCCATGACGGCGGCCGGTCGCATCCGCCTACCGCGCATCCGCCCCAGATGGCCGCCAGCACGATCCGTTGTCTCGCCGAGAACAGACGCTGCGTGCGTCCCAGATCGAGCGCCTCGGTTCCGTCGAACAGCAGGGGCAGGAACCCTCCGGCGCATCCGATGCGCGCTGCCGTCTCGGCCGACACCGCCGCCGTCTGGCCTTCGATGGTCGCGGCCCCGCGGCGGCGGTCGAGGTCGCTCACGGCCACGTGCACCCGCACGGCCGGCTTGTGCGTGCCGAACACGCGGCCCTCGTCTGCCGCACCGGCGATGCGCACCATCTCGATGAGCGCGTCGAGCGCGAGCTGGTCGGTCGTGCGCGGGTCGTCGACGATCGCGTCGGCGCGAGCCTTCGCGTCTGCGTCGACAAACCGCGGTCCGCCCCGCCGCGGCGCGGTGACGAGGTCGATCGCGTCGCCCAGCAGCGCCGCCGACTCCGGATCGAGTCGCCCGAACACATCTGTCATGCCGTCGGCACGCGGAATCAGCCGCAGGAACCGACGGTCGCGCATCGCGCGCTCGCGGTCGGCGACCCCGGCCGCATCGAGTTCGTCGCGCACCTCCCGTGCCCGCCGCGCCACCTGTTCCGGCGGGAGATCGCCCGACTCGTCGAGCACCCGCTGGGCCGCGGTCGCGAGCTCGTCGGCAGTGACGTGCTCGCCCGGCTCGCCCAGCCCGGTCTGGATCGCCGCCGTGGCCCCGACAGACACGTCGCCGGCCGACAGCGCGGTCGTGACCGGCCGCATCCACTCGGCCCCGGCATCCAGAGCTTCACCGGCCGTGATCATGGCGCGCGCCTCGGGAACCGACAGCCCCGTCACCTGCGCGACCAAGCGTTCGGGCGTACGCGCACCCCGCTTCTGTGCAAGGCCCGAATAGCCGAGGTCGCGGGCGGAGCGCCGCGCGATCTCAGCTGCCACGGTGGCCGCTGCGACATCGACCTGCCGCCGCGCGCCGGCGATCTGGCCCTGCCGTGACAGGAGTTGGTCGTCTGTCAGCGCCGCCAGGTCGCCCACGTCGGGGACGACCAGAACGAGGTCGCACGCCGTGGGGGTCATGGCAGCCACTGTCGCAGCATTCGAACCAGGTTGCTACTCAAAAGTAGCGTGTCGCCAAAGTCTCTCGAACATCCCTCTGTGGAGGACGGGTGCGGCCCACCTGTGCTGGTCGACCCAATACCCTGAACGAGTGGCGTCCCAGGTGAACCCCCCGCGCGGTATGCGCGACTTCCTCCCCGCTGAGAAGGCGCGACGCGAGCGAGTGCTCGCCACGATCCGAGCCACCTATCGCGCCCACGGCTTCGATGAGATCGAGACCCCGGTCATGGAGGACAGCGACCGCCTGAACGCCGGCCTCGGCGGCGACAACGAGAAACTCGCGTTCGGGGTGCTCAAGCGCGGGCTGAGCGCCGAAGATCTGCACGCGGCAACCGAGCCGCTCGACCTCGTCGACCTCGGCTTGCGGTTCGACCTGACCGTGCCGCTCGCACGCTTCTACGCCACTCACCGGGCCGCCCTGCCCGCGGTCTTCCGCAGCATCCAGGTGGCGCCGGTCTGGCGGGCCGAGCGTCCGCAGAAGGGCCGCTTCCGGCAGTTCGTGCAGTGCGACATCGACATCATCGGCGAGTCGGGCATCTCGGCCGAAGCCGAATTGCTCAGCGCCACGCTCGCCACCGTCGACGCGCTGGGCCTCGAGGCCGCGACGATCCGCGTGAACGATCGCCGACTCCTGATCGGGATGCTGCAGGGCTTCGGGTTCGCCCCCGCCGAATTCGATGCGGTGCTCATCACCGTCGACAAGCTGGACAAGATCGGGCAGGACGGCGTCGTCGCTGAATTGCGCGATCGCGGGGTCACTCCCGCCGCCGTCGACGCCCTCGAGTCCTTCTTCCGCCGTCCGATGACGATGGAGTTCCTGCCGTTCGGCGAGGCGGCGATCCGCAAGTTCGCCGCCCCCGATCCGGACCCCGATGTCGTGGCCGACCTGGCATCACTGGCCGACGCCGTCGGCGCCGACCGCCTGCAGTTCGACCCGTTCCTGGTGCGGGGGATGGGCTACTACACCGGGCCGATCTTCGAGCTCGCGCACCCGAGCGTCGACTATTCGCTCGGCGGCGGCGGACGCTACGACGGCATGATCGGGCGCTTCCTCGGCAGCGAGGTGCCGGCGACCGGGTTCTCGCTCGGCTTCGAGCGCCTCGTCGAACTGGTGGATGTCGCGGCCGACTCGAGCGATGGCGTCGCCCTGGTCTATGAGACCGGCACGTCGCCGGCCGCCCTCTTCGACATCCAGCGTCGTCTGATCGCCGAGGGTGCGCGCGTGCGGCTGGTGTCACGTCCGAAGAACCTCAAGGCCCTGCTGTCGGCCCTCGCCGCCGACGGCTTCACCCGCTTCGCCACGGTGACGGCTGCCGACCCGGCCGCATTCGAGCTGCGGCCGATCGAGTAATGCTGCTGCCGCCCAAGATCGCCGCGGGGGTCGCGGAGGGTACGGTGACGCTCGCGTTCCGTCGCTGGGCGGCGCCGCGGGTGCGGGTCGGCGGGCGGTTCCTGACGACGGCCGGGGTGATCGAGGTGACCAGCGTCGAGCCGGTCGTCGAGATCTCGCAGACGGATGCGGAAGCGGCGGGCTCGCCGTCTCCCGACGCCGTGCTCAAACTCACTAAGGGTGACGAGCAGCTTTACCGGGTTGGCCTGATCTGGGCGGGCGAGGATCCACGGATCGCGCTCCGCGAGAGCGCCGATCTCACCGACGACGAGGTCGCGGCCTTGCAGGCGAAGCTGGCGCGGCTCGACCGTGCCAGCAGTCACGGCCCGTGGACGGCCCAGACGCTCGCGCTGATCGCGGAGTACCCGCGCCGTCGTGCCCCCGACCTCGCCGAGCTCGTGGGCCGCGAGACCGCGCCGTTCAAGATCGATGTGCGCAAGCTGAAGGCGCTCGGGCTGACCCGGAGTTTCGAGGTCGGCTACGAGATCTCCCCTCGTGGGCGGGAGTTCCTGCGGCGGGGCTCCGACTAGCTCGCGGCGTCCCACCAGTCGAGCACTCGGGTCGCGTAGAAGGTCAGCCACGGCGACCTCTCGCCCTCGGGCACATCGAGCGGAAACCACACCCGCCCGGGACCGACCCGGCCCTGCACGAACGATCCGTCGGGCTGCCGCTTGCCCCGGAGGGCCTCGATGGCATCAGAGATGCGCGGGTCGGGACGCGTTCCGTCGAACCGGGCCGCCTCGCGAAAGTAGTCGGTCGACCGCAGCACGTTGCCCGTCCAGCGCAGCGGGTACGCGATGTTGGTGACCCAGTCTGCGAGCAGCTCGCCCGAGCTGGCGTACATCAACCGGCGCTTCAGCAGGTACTCCTCGCCCGATCGGCGCGCGGCGTCGAGTTCGTCGCTGCGCCCGACGACGCGTTCGTAGTACAACAACCCCCGAAGCGCATTGAGCGTGGAGTGCACCGACGACCGGGTCTCACCTTCGACCCATTCGCAGTTCCAGCCGCCGTCGCCGAGCAGATGTGCGGGAAACCAGTCCGCGAGAGCCGACACGTCGGCACCCAGCCAGGCCCCGTTGGCCAGGGTGAACGCGTTGATGCACACGTCGACCTCGCCGCCCCAATATGCAAGGTCGTCGTACTCCCACCGCGAGTTCTCGGCCAGCTTCTCGGCGGTGCCGGGGAGCGCCGCGGCGTCGAGCCCCCAGTCGCGCAGCGCGTTGAGGCTCCAGGTCGTGGCGGTCCACGGTTGCCCCGGCTCGTCTTGCCACCCGTCTTGTTCGGACGGGAAGTACGCGCCACCCGCCCACTGGCCATCCGCGTCTTGGTGCGCCAGCATCCGCACCCCCATGCCCTCGGTCGCGACCCGCGCGCGCGTCGCCTGCCACTGCGCCTCGGGCGCGTGCAGCAGATCACGTTCGACCTGCCAGCGCAGCGCGGGATCGGTGTCGAGCATCCAGTCGAGCAGGAGTTGGTCGGCCATGCCAGAACAGTAGGCTTGACCACCGCCACCACCCCTCAATTTTCAGGAGTCCCTATGTCTGCCATCGAAGCCGTCGGCGCCCGCGAGATCCTCGATTCGCGCGGCAACCCGACCGTCGAGGTCGAGGTCCTGCTCGACGACGGCACCGTCGCCCGCGCGGCCGTTCCCTCTGGCGCCTCGACCGGCGCGTTCGAGGCCTACGAGCTGCGCGATGAAGACAAGAACCGCTACCTCGGCAAGGGCGTGCTCAAGGCCGTCGGCGGCGTGCTCGACGTTCTCGGCCCCGCCATCGAGGGCTTCGACGCGGCCGATCAGCGCCTGGTGGATGCCGAGCTGATCGCCGCGGACGGCACCGACAACAAGTCCAAGCTCGGCGCCAACGCGATCCTCGGCGTCTCGCTCGCGGTCGCGAAGGCCGCCGCCGACTCGGCCGACCTGCCCCTGTTCCGCTACCTCGGCGGTCCGAACGCGCACGTGCTGCCGGTCCCGATGATGAACATCATCAACGGCGGCGCGCACGCCGACACGGCGCTCGACATCCAGGAGTTCATGGTGCTGCCGATCGGCGCCGAGAGCTTCGCCGAGGCACTCCGCTGGGGTGCCGAGGTCTACCACGCGCTCAAGGGCGAGCTGAAGAAGGCCGGTCAGAACACCGGTCTCGGCGACGAGGGTGGTTTCGCCCCCGACCTGCCCGGCGCCCGCGCCGCGCTCGACTTCATCGTGAAGGCCATCGAGGTCGCCGGCTTCACGCCCGGCCAGGACTTCGCGCTCGGCCTCGACGTCGCCGCGACCGAGTTCTTCGCCGACAACAAGTACGCGTTCGAGAAGCAGAGCCTCACCGGCGAGCAGCTCACCGCGTTCTGGGCCGACCTGGTGAAGGACTACCCGCTCGCTAGCATCGAGGACCCGCTGGCCGAAGACGACTGGGACGGCTACGTGCACCTCACCGAGCAGCTCGGCGACAAGG
>JBDTQN010000114.1:0-7709 GCA_039932215.1 Pseudolysinimonas sp.
GGCTGCCGAGACCGTCGAACTGGTCCGCCGGCATCTGCAGAGCGGCCCGCTGACGCCGGGCACGGTGCTGGTGGGCACCGGTTTCCGCGACGGGCTGTGGGCGCAGGCGCCGACGGCCGCTCTCCTCGACGAGTTCGAGACACCGGTCGCGCTAGTGAGCGGCGACGTGCATACGGTGTGGTCGAACGCCGCGGCGCTGCGCATGGTGGGCCTTCCCGCGACGGACTGGTGGCTGCGCGAGCAGCCCGCGTTCGATCTGAACGTGCGACTGAGCGACGTGCCGCAGGCGCAGCTCGACGGCTGGGTGCTCGATGCGGCGAGGCGCGCCGCCGCTCGCGGCGTGGTCGGCATCGGCGACTTCGAGTTCTCTGACGCGACGGGGGCGTGGATGCGGCGGTTCGCCGGCGGATTCCGCGGCCTGCGAGTGCGGGCGATGGTCTACCCGCCGCACCTTGACGCGGCGATCGCCGCCGGCATCCAGACCGGTCAGCCGATCGAGGGGACCGGTGGTCTGCTCGTCGGTGGCTCGCAGAAGCTCTTCACCGATGGGTCGCTCAACACCCGCACGGCGTGGTGCGACGACCCGTATCCCGGGCTGAGTGGCTCAGAGGCGGCCGGGCTCCCCACCTACGAGCCGGAGGCGCTGCTCGAGCAGGCGCGGCTGGGCACCCTTCACGGCATCGCGCCGACGATCCACGCGATCGGCGACCGGGCGACGGCGCTCGCGCTCGACACGTTCGCGGCGCTGGGGGTCGGGGGCAGCATCCAGCACGCGCAGCTGGTGCGTGACGCCGACCTGCCCCGGTTCGCGGCGCTCGGGGTGCGGGCCAGCGTGCAGCCGGAGCAGGCCATGGATGACCGTGACGTCGCCGACCATCACTGGGCGGGACGCACTCGTCGCTCGTTCCCGTACCGCGCGCTCCTCGACGCCGGCGCACAACTCGAGTTCGGCAGCGACGCGCCCGTGGCCCCGCTCGACCCCTGGGTGTCGATGGCCGCGGCCGTCACGCGGTCGCGCGACGGCCGCGAGCCGTGGCATCCCGAGCAGCGGGTGCCCGTGGCCGCGGCACTTCGTGCGTCTCAGGGAGGCGTCGCCGCACTCGCGCAGGGCGGCTCGGCTGACCTCGTGGTGACCGACGCCGATCCGCTCACTGCGGAGCTTCGCGGCATGCCCGTCTTCGCGACGATGGTCGCGGGGGAGTTCACCTATCGGTGATCGAGCCGGTCGAGATCAGCTGGCGATGTGCGCGAAGAGGAACCAGCGGTCTTTCTCGAGCCCGCGCGCGATCTCGATCACGACATCCTGTGACGCCGGGTCGAGGGTGTCGAGTTCGTCGATGGCGATGCGCACGTTCTTGAGGACGGCGTCGATCGACGCGATGATCTGCGCGATCGTGACGTCGGACTGCTGGAAACCCTCGGTGAGTGCGGGGGTGGAGGTCTTGGCGGCGACGGTGGCGATGCGCGCGTCGATGGGGAGGCCGAGGGCGACGACCCGTTCGGCTGCGGTGTCGGCGTAGTCCTGGGCGTGGGCGACGACCATGTCGAGCAGCTCGTGCACGCCCTGGAAGTTGCTGCCCCGCACGTGCCAGTGCGCCTGCTTGCCGTCGATGGCCAGTGCCTGCAGATCGATGACGACCGGTGAGAGGAACTGGGCGACTCCGGAGGTGACGTCGGGGTCGGTGGAGCTGGTGGGTACGGCTTTCACGTCGGTCATGGGTCCCACGGTACTCACGTGACCCGACCCCGCAAGCAAGCTGAGGCTGGGCTAAGCGTGTCGCACAGGGGGGTAACCCCACCGGTTTCGGGGGCCTCGCCCCATGCCGTGCGCCCGTGTGGCCGACGACGCTGAAACAATGACATCCACGACCATGACTGACACCCCGAGCCCGGCGAAGACCGCGCCTCTCTATGCCCGCCTCTGGCGCGGCGTTCCCCGTGAACTCGGGTTCCTTCTGCCGCTGCTGCCGATCGTGGTCGCGGGTCTCTCGATCACCGCATCGGTGTTCTTCACCGGCGTCGGCATGATCTTCATCGTCGTCGGCATTTTCATCGTGCTCGCCGCCCTCTATATCGGGCGCGGATTCGGGATGTTCGAGCTGATCCGTCTGCGCGGGGCGGGCTTCCCGGCGATCACAGCCCCGAAATGGGACAGGGTCGCGCCGCGTGCCGGCTGGTTCGGCAAGGCGATCGCCCCGACGATCGACGGGCACTACTGGCTCTACCTGCTGCACACGATGATCGTGAACCCGATCGTCGGCATCGCGACCTGGACGATCACGATCGTCTGGACGTCGATCGGCCTCGGAGGTCTCACGTACTGGTACTGGGGGCGCTTCACGTCGAACGGCGATCGCACCTGGTCGTTCTGGGGCGGAACGTTCGGTGACCTCACGCCGCTCAGCCAGCAGGACCGGTTCGTCAGCGACGGTGTCTTCTTGTTCGCGCTCGGAGTCGTCTTCACCCTGACTCTGCCGTTCATCACCCGTGGGCTGACTTGGGTCCACTACGGAATTGCTCGCGGCATGCTCTCGGCCTTCCTCAGCGAGGCACTGCAGCAACAGGTCACGGGACTGGCATCGTCGCGCAGCGCCGCCGTTGCGGCAGAGGGCACGGCCCTGCGTCGCCTCGAGCGCGACATCCACGACGGTCCGCAGCAGCGCCTGGTGCGGCTGCAGATGGATCTCGCCGCCGCCGACCGCCAACTCGACTCCGACCCGGCGGCCGCGCGCACGCTGCTCGAGGAGGCACTGCAGCAGTCGAAGGACGCGCTCGATGAACTACGCGCGCTGTCGCGTGGTTTCGCGCCGCCGATTCTGCTCGACCGGGGCCTCGTCGCCGCCCTCGAATCGCTTGCGGTGCGGGCGGCCGTGCCGACGACGATCATCGACGAGCTGCCCGAGGGGACCGAGCTCCCGGCCGAGCTCGAGCGCAACGCGTACTTCATCGCGGCCGAGGCACTGACCAACGCGGCGAAGCACGCCGAGGCGAGCGCGGCCACCGTCACCGTGTCGCTGCACGACGGGCTTCAGCTCGTCGTCGCGGACGACGGCCGCGGCGGCGCGATCTCGGTCGCCGGCCACGGGATCGCCGGACTGGCGGAACGCGTGCACGGACTCGGCGGCACGCTCGAACTGAGCAGTCCCGACGGCGGACCCACCGTGGTCACGGCGCACCTGCCATTCTTGGAGGCGTGACCAGCCTTCGCGTCGTCGTCGCCGACGACTCCGTCCTCCTGCGTGAGGGTCTCGTACGCGTTCTCGTCGAGGCCGGGCACGAGGTGGTGGGGTCGTTCGGCGACGCCGTGCAGCTGCTCGCTGCCGTCCACGACCTGAAGCCCGACCTGGCCGTGCTCGATGTGCGGATGCCCCCGACTTTTCGCGATGAGGGGGTGCGTGCCGCCATTCGCTTGCGTTCCGAACTGCCGGGCACCGGCATCCTGCTGCTCTCGCAGTACGTCGAGGTCGCCTACGCGCAGGAGTTGCTCGGCACCGGCAGCGGCGGCGTCGGCTATCTGCTCAAGGACCGGGTGGCGTCGCTCGGCGATCTGGTCGACGCGATCGACCGCATCGCCGACGGGGGAACGGTGCTCGACCCCGAGGTGGTGGCGCAGCTGCTGGGGCGGCGCAACGACCCACTGGCCACCCTGACGCCACGCGAGCGGGAGGTTCTTCAACTCATGGCGGAGGGCCGCACGAACGCCGCCATCGGCAAGCAGCTGTTCATCGGCGTGGGAGCGGTCGAGAAGAACGTCACCGCGATCTTCGGCAAGCTCGGGCTCGAGGATTCGGGCACCGATCACCGGCGGGTCCTGGCCGTGCTGGCCTGGATGCAGCGCTAGCGGGGGCTAGGCGACGGGGCTAGGCGACGGAGCTGGCCAGCGAGAGCGACGGCGAACCGGCACCCCAGGAGTGCAGTTCGGCGCGCTCCTCTTGGATGTGGTTGGTCCAGCCGATGCCGTTCCACCACCGCAGCTGCGGGATTCCGAGCGGGTCGCGGTACCAGCCGGCGGGGGCGGCTGATGCAGTCGGGTTGACAGTCATGGGGGTGACTCCAGGATGAAGAGGCTGAGATTCGGGTGTGGGGATTCGGGGTACATGGCGGTTGGGGTCGCCTTGTGCCTCTTGCGAGGGTAGTCCCCATAAAGGGGGACATGCGTCCCCCGTACGGGGGGTCCGGCGGGTGAAAACGAGGCTTAACCCGCTATTGCGCGCGTCATGAAACGGGGGATCGCGCGTCTCTTCTTGCAGAGGGAACACAGCTGTTCGGGGATGCTCGGGTGGCCTCTGGGGAGAGGGCCCACCCGAGCGTCAGCTTGCGCCCCGCGCCGCCGCGCGCGAGGGTCGCCCGCGCCGTGCGCGATTCAGCAGTTGCGGCGTCCTCACGCTGGATTCTCGGGCAGGCGCTCCGCCGTGCTGGCGACAACTGCTGAATCACTGACCGTGTCGCGCTCGAGCCGGCGGATGAGGCGCAGCACGATCAGCAACGGGACGATGCCGATGACGCCGAAGCTCATGTCGATGAGCTGCCAGAGGATCGGGATGCCGCGGAACGTTCCGGCGATCAGGGCGAGCGGGATGACGAGGACGCACGCGATCATGCCCCAGTGGATGATCCACACGTTCTTCACCGGATCCCGCAGTGGACCGATGAACGCGATGGCGATGACGATGTGGGCGAACGCGAGCCAATCGGTGCCGTAGGCGATGAACGGGTAGGTGCCGTAGGTGTCGATGACCGCGTCACGCACGTAGTCGATGAACCCGACGAGGTCGGGGAACCACTGGGCGATCGGCGTGAGATGCAGCACGTCGGAGGTGAGGCGCAGTTCCCACTCGAGCGGGAACGCAGTGAGTCCGCTCAGCGCGAGGCAGACGATGAAGAGAACAATCCAGATGCGGATCCACCGCAGGGTGTGCACATCCCGAGCCTACGTCCGCATCAGTGCGAGCCGGCGACACCGATCAGATTGCCCTCGGGGTCGGTGAAGTGCCCGACCACGACGGCTCCGTCCGTGTTGCGGGCGGGGCCCATGACACGCCTGCCCCCGAGCTTCTCGGCGAGGGCGAGCGACTGCTCGACGTCGTCGACCCCGACGTAGAAGATCGTGTGCGGCGCGAAATTCTCGCCCCCTCCGATGCCGCCCGCGGCGGCCTGGTCGGGAACCGGCGGTGAGATGAAGCCGTAGCTGGTCTCTTCGGACACCTCGGGTGCGACCGGCGCGTCCTCTGCGTTCCACCCGAAGAGGGCGGCGTAGAACTCGCGCAGCCGTGCGGGGTCGCGGCCGATGATCTCGAAGTGTACGACAGTTCGCATGTGTACACTGTACACATGCGTAACTCGATCAGCGCTGTGACCTTGTTCGTCGACGACCTCGCGGCGGCCCGTGACTTCTATGCCCGCGCGTTCGAACTGCCCATCCATTGGGAGGACGACGTCTCGGCCGTCTTTGACTTCGACGGCACGCTCATCAACCTGCTGCAGCAGTCAGAGGCACCCGAGCTGATCGCACCGGCGTCGGTCGGGTCGGGGGCGCGAATGCAGTTCACGATCACCGTCGACGATGTGGATGCGACAGCCGCCGAGCTGCAGTCCCGCGGCGTAGAGCTGCTCAACGGTCCGATCGACCGGCCGTGGGGCATCCGCACGGCGGCGTTTGCAGATCCCGCCGGCCACATCTGGGAGATCGCACACTAGCTCCGCTCGCGTAGCGTGGGACCGTGGCGACCCGCATCTACGTGACCTCGGCCGAGGGTGGCACCGGCAAGTCGACGATTGCGGTCGGGTTGCTCGAGACGCTGAAGGGCTCGGTGGCGCGGGTCGGCGTGTTCCGGCCGATCTCGCGGACGGGGCCAGAGCGCGACTACGTCCTCGAGATGCTGCTCGAGCACGCGAGCGCGCAACTCGACTACGACGCCTGCGTCGGCACCACCTACCCCGAGCTGCATGAGAACCCGGATGCCGCGCTGAGCCAGATCGTGGACCGTTTCGGGGTCATGGAGGATTCCTGCGACGCCGTCGTGATCCTCGGCTCGGACTACACCGATGTCGGATCGCCTACCGAACTCGCCACCAACGCGCGCATCGCCGCCAACCTCGCCGCACCCGTGCTGTTGGTGCTGGGCGGGCGAGCCGAGAGCGGGGGATTCCGATCGGCGGCGGCCCTCGCGGGCCTCGCACGCGTCTCGTCGGACGAGTTGATGGCCGAGCATGCAGCTCCGCTCGCGACGATCGTGAATCGCGCGGACCCGTCTGCGGTGGCCGAGATCGCGGCAGCCGTATCGGGGTGGGCGCTGCCCGAGGACGACGAGTTGACGGCTCCGCTGTTGCGTTACGTGCTCACGGCCGCGCAGGCGACCCTCATCTCGGGCGACGAGGCCGGACTCGACCGACCGGTACGCGACACGGTCGTCGCGGCGATGTCGGTCGACAACGTGCTGCCGCGACTCACCGAGGGCGCGATCGTGGTGGTCCCGGCGGATCGCAGCGACGTCGTGCTCGGTGCGATCATGGCGCACCTGTCCCAGACCTTCCCGAGTCTCGCGGGGCTCATCCTGAACGGCGGCTTCCCGGTCGCGCCCGCGGTGCAGCAGCTGCTCGACGGGCTCGGCGCGACCCTGCCCATCGCGACGAACGACCTCGGCACCTTCGACACCGCGGTGCGCATCACCCACGCGCGCAGCCGCCTGGCGGCCGACTCTCCGCAGAAGTACGCGGCAGCGCTCGCGCTGTTCGAGCAGCACGTCGACGCGGCAGAGGTCGTGCGCCGTCTGAGTCTTCCGACCTCGCTGGTGATGACGCCGCTGCGCTTCGAGCACATGCTGGTCGAGCGAGCCCGTTCCGAGCGCAAGCACATCGTGCTGCCGGAGGGTGACGACGACCGCATCCTGCAGGCGGCCGGAATCGTGCTGCAGCGCGGCATCGCCGACCTCACCATCCTGGGCGAGGAGGCGACCGTGCGGGCGCGGGCGACGCAGCTGGGCGTCGACATCGAGGCGGCTCACGTCGTCTCGACCGTCGATCCGCAGTTGCACGAGCGCTTCACCGACGTCTACGCCGAGGCGCGCAAGCACAAGGGCATCTCGCGGCAGGCCGCCGCCGACACCGTCACCGACGTGTCGTACTTCGGCACGATGATGGTGCACCTCGGCCTCGCCGACGGCATGGTCTCGGGTGCCGCACACACGACCGCGCACACCATCAAGCCGGGTTTCGAGATCATCAAGACGAAGACGGGTGTCTCGGTCGTGTCGAGCGTGTTCTTTATGGCGCTCTCCGACCGCGTGCTCGTCTACGGCGACTGCGCGGTCGTGCCTGATCCGACCTCCGAACAGCTCGCCGACATCGCGATCTCGTCGGCGGGCACGGCCGATGAATTCGGAATCGCACCGCGCGTGGCGATGCTGTCGTATTCGACAGGGTCGTCGGGTGCGGGCGCCGACGTCGAGAAGGTGCGCGCCGCGACAGCACTCGTGCACGAGCGCCGCCCCGACCTCTTCGTCGACGGGCCGATTCAATACGATGCGGCAGCGGATGCGGCGGTCGGAGAGTCGAAGATGCCCGGGTCACAGGTGGCGGGCCGGGCCACGGTCTTCATCTTCCCCGACCTGAACACGGGCAACAACACCTACAAGGCCGTTCAGCGATCCTCCGGCGCCGTGGCGATCGGACCGGTCCTCCAGGGCCTGAAGCGGGCGGTCAACGACCTC
>JBDTQN010000115.1:0-7680 GCA_039932215.1 Pseudolysinimonas sp.
CGTGAGCAGCCGGTAGTCGCCGCTCTTCGCGACCACCGACGCCATCGCGCTGGGCGACGAGGGGTCCATCCGGATCTTGCCGTCCCAGTCCAGCGTCATGAATCGCCAGGTCGGGTCGACCACGGGGTTCACCACCGTCAGGTCGAGTTCGTACTTGGATGCGATCAGCCGCCAGTAGTGAACGCTGGCGCCGCCGAGCGGGTCGGCGCCGATGTGCAGTCCGGCGTTCTTGATCGCGGAGACGTCGATGATGGTGGCGAGATCGTCGACATACGCGCCACGGAAGTCGTAGGTGTCGACCGCGCTCGCCTCACCGCGCTTCACGTCGTGGTTGCGATGTTCGATCAGTTCGTTGGCGCGGGCGGCGATCCACCCGGTCGCGTCGGAATCGGCCGGGCCCCCGTGCGGCGGGTTGTACTTGAAGCCGCCGTCGCGGGGCGGGTTGTGGCTGGGCGTGATCACGATGCCGTCGGCGGCCCCGGACATCGAGTCTGTCGAAATGCCCGCCCGCCGGTTGTGCACGATGATCGCCCGCGACAGCGCCGGCGTCGGCACGTAGTCGTCGAACTCGTCGGTGATGGCGTGCACGCCGTTCGCCTCGAGCACCTCGAGCGCGGTCGTCTCGGCGGGCCGCGAGAGGCCGTGGGTGTCGCGCCCGATGTACAGCGGACCGGTGATCCCCTGCGATGCGCGGTACTCGACGATCGCCTGGGTGGTCGCGGCGATGTGCGTCTCGTTGAACGCGCCGTCGAGGCTCGAGCCGCGGTGCCCGCTCGTGCCGAACACGACGCGCTGAGCCGGATCCGACATGTCGGGCACCCGCGAGTAGTACGCGTCAACGAGCTCACGCACGTCGATCAGATCGGATTCCTGGGCGGGGGTGCCTGCGCGGTCCATGCCTCATCCTGGCACTTGGGTAGGCTCGCAACCATGCCGACCCCCGCCCCCGAGACCTACAGCTACCTGGGTCCCGCGGGCACGTTCACCTGGGCTGCGCTCAACCAGGTTCCGGATGCCGCCGGCCAGACCTGGCGCAGCGTCAACAACGTGGGCGAGGCGCTCGACGACGTCGTATCGGGTCGCAGTGTCGCGGCGATGATCGCGATCGAGAACAGTGTCGAGGGCGGCGTGACCGCGACTCAGGATGCCTTGGCCAGCATCCCCGGGCTGCGCATCATGGGCGAGTACCTGGTTCCCGTCGACTTCGTGCTCGTGGCACGACCCGGAACCGCGCTCGCCGATGTGCGCGTGGTCGCGGCGCATCCCGTCGCCTACGCGCAGTGCCACCTCTGGCTCGACCGCGAGCGGCCCGAGCACGAGCACCTGCCGGCGACGTCGAACGTCTCCGCGGCGGCGCAGCTGTTGGCTGAGGGAACGGTGGCGGACGCCGCCGTCGCCCCGCCGGGCATCGACGACGAGTACGACCTCACGGTGCTGGCGGAGAAGATCGGCGACAACCCCAACGCCGTCACGCGCTTCGTGCTTGTCAGCGCCAACCATCGCATCCCCGACCGCACGGGTGCCGACAAGACCAGCGTCATCGTCGAGCTGCCGAGCGACGAGCCGGGCGGGCTGATGGAGCTGCTCGAGCAGTTCGCCACCCGCGGCGTGAACCTGAGCCTGCTGCAGTCGCGGCCGATCGGCGACGCCCTCGGCCGGTACCGGTTCGTGGTCGACCTCGACGGGCACATCCTCGATGAGCGCGTGGCCGATGCGCTGCTCGGGCTGCGCCGGTTCAGCCCGAACGTGGTGTTCCTCGGGTCGTACCCGCGGGCCGATCAGCAGGCCATCGAGTACGTGTCCCGTTACAGTGACGAGGTGTTCATCGAGGCGCGCGACTGGCTGCGAGGGCTCATCGCCGGGGAACCGTCCGACTGATGGCGAGCGACCGGGATGCCGGGGTCGATCCACGATTCGACCCGGCGTTCCAGCGTGGCTACGACCCGCAGAAGCACCGCACGCGCGTCTCGCCCGAGCCCCCACCCTCCCCACCCCCGCCGCGAGGGGACAGTTCCGACCGTGAAAGGGTGCCGGTAGCGGACCGAACTGTCCCTTCGGCGGCGGCGGCGCCGGAGTCGGCGACGGAGTCGCAGGTGGAGGAGGACACCCCACCACGGCGCAACCCGTTCCGGCTCGCGCTGCTGATCGGGAGCGTCGCCGCGATCGCCGGGTCAGGGCTGCTCTTCTGGCGCCGCCTCGCCCAGGACCCCTATGGCGGCTCGGTCCGCGGCGAACTCATCGACCAGTTCGCGCAGCAGTTCGTCGATGCCCTGTTGGTGCCGCTGCTCACCGGCGGGCTGATCGGGCTCGCGTTGTGGCTGGCACTCGGTGCCCTGACGAGGCCGCACCGCGATGGCTGACCGACCGGCGCGACCCTGGCTGATCGGGCTCGGGATGCTGACGGTCGCGACCGTAGGCGTGGGCACTTCGCTCGTGTGGTGGTCCGCCGATCTGCAGCTCCAGGTCGACGAGTACTACCGGACGCTGACCGGAACCGACCCGATCAGCCTCGAGACCTCCGACTACTGGAACGGGATCAGCGGCGCGAGCTTTCTCCTGCAGTCAACGGCGAGTCCCTTCCTTGCCGGGGGCGTTGTCGCCGGGGTGACGCTGTTGGCCGTCCTCGCCCGACGGTGGGATCGCACGGTGCACGGGTGAGGCGCTGGACCGGGGCGTTGCTGGCGCTCGCGGTGCTCTGCCTCGCGGCGGCCGTGGCCTGCGCCTGGGGGTCGGCGGTGCTGATGCGGACGGCCGACGACTACTACGCGGCTCTCATGGCCGCGGCGGGCACCGATCCCGAGCTCGGCTTCGCGATGACGGAGGACGAGTACCAGTACGCCGATGGCCTGTGGCGCACCAGTCAGACACTGTTCGACCTCATCGCACCGTTCGTCGTCGGCGCCCTCGCCTCAGCGGGAGGGGTCGTCGCGGTGTTCGCTGTGCGACGCGACCGACGCCGGGCACAGCCCACGGCTCAGGCCGAGGCGACCGCCGCATCCTGATCGACGGTCTCGTCGATCTCGCGATCGGCGGGGATGCGCACCAGCAGACCGTTCGGCTCGATGTGGGCGCGGAACGCGATCGCCTCGCCGAAGTCGTCGCCGTCGAGCTCGAAGTCTTCGGGCCGATCGAGTCGCGCCGTGATCTTCGCGGCCTTGATGTAGCGCAGGGCACGCACTTCGCGGGTCATTCCGGCGAGGCGGCGCCCGACGGAGTTGCGCCGCAGCACGCCGTTCTCCCAGAAGATCTTGGTCGTGATCTGCACCCACCCGACGAACCCGTTCGGCCGCAGCGCGACGATGTCGAAGACCCCGTCGTCGATCGCCGCCTCGGGCAGCAGCAGCACGTTGCCGGGGAGCGAGCCGCAGTTGCCCACCATGACGGTGTGCACGCTCATCGTCCGCTCCGCGCCGCCGTCGACACTGAAACGCACACGCACCTTCTCGCGGTCGCGGATCGCGCGCACGATCGGGTCGATGTACGCCAGCCAGCCGAAGCGCTTCTTGAGCTCGGGGTTGGTGTTCGCGGCCATCTTCGCGTCGAGGCCGATGCCGGCCATCACGACGAACGCCTTCGTCTCGCGGGCGCCATCGGCACGCTCGATCTCGACCATGCCGAGGTCGATGCGGCGGTCGTGACCGGTGAATGCGGTGCGCACCGCACCGGGGAGGTCGGAGAGGGTGAGTTCCATGTTGCGCGCGAGCAGGTTGCCGGTGCCGGCCGGCAGCAGCGAGAGCGGAATGCCGGACTCGTGCAGCCCCTCGGCGGCGGCGCGAACGGTTCCATCGCCGCCCGCGGCGATGACCACGGCCACACCCTGCGCTGCGGCCTCGCGCGCCTGGCCGGTGCCCGGGTCGTCTTCGGTGGTCTCGAGCCACAGGCTCTTCGCCCAGCCGGCCTCGCTCTCGGCGCGGGCGACGGCGTTGCGCAGCTCGGTCAGATCGACCTTCGTGGGGTTGTAGACCACAGCGGCGCGCGGCTTTGACGTCGGAGAGGCGGGCATGGGGCCAGGGTATCCGTCAGCCGCGCGTCAATAGGATGGGTCGCGTGATCGACCTGCAACTGCTACGTGACGACCCGGATGCGGTGCGGAACTCCCAGAAACTCCGCGGCGCCGCGGTCGGCGATGTCGACATCGCGATCGCCGCCGACCTCGCCCGCCGCACCGCGATCACCGAGTTCGAGGCGGCGCGCGCCGAGCAGAACGCGTTCGGCAAGCAGGTCGCCGCGG
The DNA here is from genome assembly GCA_039932215.1 of Pseudolysinimonas sp. GTDB lineage: Bacteria > Actinomycetota > Actinomycetes > Actinomycetales > Microbacteriaceae > JBDSKH01. The sequence goes on from JBDTQN010000115.1 coordinate 4,232, forward strand.
CCCCGAAGGACGAGAAGGCCGCCCTGGTTGCGCAGGCGCAGACCCTCGCCGCTCGGGTGAAAGAGTTGCAGGCCGCCACGAACGAAGCCGAAGCCGTCTTCGACTCGGCAATGGCCGGCATCCAGAACGTCGTTCTCGACGGGGTGCCCGCGGGTGGTGAAGACGACTATGTGGTGCTGCGCGAGGTCGGTGAGAAGCCGACGTTCGCGTTCGAGCCGCGCGACCACCTCGCAATCGGCGAACTGCTCGACGCGATCGACATGGAGCGCGGCGCCAAGGTCAGCGGCGCCCGCTTCCATTTTCTGAAGGGCGTCGGCGCCCGGCTCGAGATCGCGCTCATGAACCTGGGTCTCGACCGTGCCCTCGAGGCCGGCTTCACGCCGCTCATCACCCCGACATTGGTGCGCCCCGAGATCATGGCGGGCACCGGGTTCCTCGGCGCGCACGCCGACGAGATCTACCACCTTCCCGCCGACGACCTCTACCTCACGGGTACCAGCGAGGTGGCGCTCGCGGGGTACCACAAAGACGAGATTCTGGATGTGACGGCCGGCCCCCTGCGCTACGCCGGCTGGTCGACGTGCTACCGCCGTGAGGCGGGGTCGGCGGGCAGAGACACCCGCGGCATCATCCGCGTGCATCAGTTCCAGAAGCTCGAGATGTTCACCTACATCGATCCGGTGGATGCCGAGGCCGAGCACCTGCGCTTGCTCGCTCTGCAAGAGGGCATGCTGCAATCCCTCGGGCTCGCGTACCGCGTGATCGACACCGCCGCCGGAGACCTGGGATCGAGCGCGGCGCGCAAGTACGACGTCGAGGCATGGGTGCCGACGCAAGACGCGTACCGCGAGCTCACCAGCACCTCGAACTGCACGACGTATCAGGCGCGGCGCCTCGACATCCGGTACCGCACCGAGTCGGGCAAGACGGCGCCGGTGGCGACGCTGAACGGCACGCTCGCCACGACGCGCTGGATCGTCGCGATCCTCGAGACGCATCAGCAGGCCGACGGCTCGGTCGTCGTGCCTGAGGTGCTGCGCCCCTACCTCGGTGGACTGACCGTGCTCGAGCCAAAGGCATGACCCCGCTTCTGCCGACGCAGCGCTGGCTCATCGCCCTCGACATCGACGGCACGGTGCTGCACGAAGACGGAACCCTGACCGACGCCACCGTCGCTGAGGTGACCCGCGTGGTCGGCCTCGGACATGAGGTGCTGCTGGCCACCGGACGGTCGGTCTCGATGACTCTGCCCGTGCTCGACCGGCTCGGCATCACGCCTGAGTTCGTGGTGTGCGCCAACGGCGCGATCGTCATGGGCCGCGACGCGGAGGCGCCCGTCGGCTACTCCCGCGTGCACGTGGAGATCTTCGACCCCAGCGAGGTGCTCACGACCATCCGCGGCCACCTCGAGGATGCGAGCTACGCGGTCGAAGACGAAGAGGGCGTGTTCTTGTACACCGGGCATTTCCCCGATGGGGCGCTGTCGGCCTCGAGCGTGAAGGTCGAATTCGACGCGCTGCTCGCCGTCGAGGCGACGCGCGTCGTGGTGATTTCGCCCGACCATGCGACCGAAGACTTCCTATCGGTCGTCGATCAGATGGGCTTGCACAAGGTCAGCTACAACGTCGGGTGGACTGCCTGGCTCGACATCGCGCCGGACGGGGTGAACAAGGCCACCGGTCTGCAGTACGTGACCGACCGCATGGGTATCCCGGCATCCCGAGTTCTGGCGGTCGGCGACGGACGCAACGACATCGACATGCTCGAGTGGGCGGTCGCCGGCGGCGGCATCGGAGTGGCGATGGGGCAGGCACCCGATGAGGTGGCGGCGGTCGCGACCGAGCGCACGCGCACAGACCTGGAGGACGGGGTCGCGGCCACGCTTGCACGGTACTTCCAGGCTTAGCGAGCAAGCGTCGGTTAGAATCGCCTCCGGTCATCCAGGAGGGCTGTCCGAGTGGCCGATGGAGCCAGTCTTGAAAACTGGTGGGCAGCAATGTCTCGTGGGTTCGAATCCCACGCCCTCCGCGCTTCACGTGAGACTCTCCCCGAAACAGCAGAGGTAAGCCCCGCATGAGCGATCGCAAGCTCGCAGGTATCGCCCGTCACGGACGGCTGAAGAAGTCCGTGGCGTGGAAGGGCGTGCTCGCCCTCGTCGCGGGAACGCTCGCGGTGGTCCTTGTCGCCGGCGCGTCGGTCGCCGCGATCTCGGTGAACGCTCTGCGCAACAACATCCAGACCGAGACGATCGACGCCGACCTCGGCGATGCACCTCCGCCCTCGCTCAGTGCCTACGAGGGCGGGTTCAACATCCTGCTGGTCGGCAGCGATACACGTGAAGGGCAGGGCGGAATCGGCGGCAACGACAGCGCCGAGCTCAACGACGTGACCATGCTCTTGCACGTCGCGCAAGACCAGAAGAGCGCGACGCTGGTGAGTTTCCCGCGCGACATGGTCGTGCCGCTGCCCGCCTGCGAGAACGGTGGCCCCGCGACCGGGCAGCCGATCAACGTGACGCTCTACTACGGCGGTCTCAACTGCACGGTGAAGACGGTCACCAACCTGACCGGCCTCGACATCCAGTTCGCCGGGCTGATCACGTTCCAGGGCGTCATCGCGATGTCGACCGCGGTCGGCGGTGTCGACGTGTGCACTGCTGGCCCGATCAACGACCCGTACACGGGGCTGACTATCCCGTCGGCCGGCATCTGGACCCTCGAGGGCTTTGCCGCCCTCGCCTTCCTGCGCAGTCGGCACGGCGTCGGTGACGGCAGCGACCTCGGCCGCATCGGATCGCAGCAGGTGTTCCTCTCGTCGCTGGTGCGCAAGATCAAGAGTGACGACACCCTCACCGACTTCGGCAAGTTGTACGCCATCGCGCAGGCGGCCACGCAGAACATCACGCTCTCTGACAACTTCAGCCACCTCGACACGCTCGCGTCGATCGCGCTCGTGCTGAAGAACATCCCGCTCGAGAACATCGTCATGGTGCAGTACCCCAGCAAGACCGGCGGCACCGGCATCTTCTCGGGCAAAGTGCAGCCAATCACGTCGGTCGCGAACGCGCTGTTCGCGGCGATCAAGGCCGACCAGCCGATCGGCCTCGACGCCAGTTCGCTCGATGGAGCGCACGGCGGTTCGACCGAAGACCCGAACGCTCCCGCGCCGAGCGCGTCGACCCCCGCGGCCGACCCGTCGGCGGCACCGACGATCGAGCCCGACGCACCTGAAGCGGTCGTCGTGCCGGGGCTCAAGGGCCAGTCGGCGGCCCAGTACACCTGCTCCGTCCCGTCGGATTAGGCGGGGTCAAGGCGGGTCGGATGCCCCGGTGCGCCCGGCTATGATGGTGACGCAACCGGGAGACGTCGCATAGTCCGGTCGAGTGCACCACCCTGCTAAGGTGGAGAACCCGCAAGGGTTCCGAGGGTTCAAATCCCTCCGTCTCCGCT
>JBDTQN010000116.1:0-7672 GCA_039932215.1 Pseudolysinimonas sp.
GAACGGCGAGCCAGTTGATCTCAGCGAGGACATTGAACATGGGATTCTCCTATTTCTGAACCGTTGGGTTCCGTTATTTCAAGGTACGCCCGGCCACCGACATGCTGGAATGGCCTCATGCCTCGGGATGACGCGACAGCTCGCCAGCGGCGGGTGTGGCAGAAGGCCGCCCCGACCTACGACCGCAAGATCGCCGGCGTCGAACGTGGGCTCGCGGCGGGCGGACGGGAGTGGATCGGCGAGCGGGCGACCGGGCGCGTGCTCGAGGTCGCGATCGGCACGGGGCGCAGCCTCCCGTTCTACGGCGCCGATGTCGAGCTCACCGGTGTCGACCTGACTCCCGAGATGCTCGAGCTCGCGCGTCGGCGCGCGGCGCAACTGGGACTCACACCGGAGCTGGTTCTCGGCGACGCGGAGCACCTACCGTTCGATGACGCTTCGTTCGACACCGTGGTCTGCGAGCTCGGGCTGTGCTCCATCCCCCACCCGGCGGCGGCGATCGCCGAGATGAAGAGGGTGCTGAGGCCCGGTGGCACGTTGCTGCTGCTCGATCACATCGGCAGCAGCTGGGCGCCGGTCTGGGCGCTGCAGTGGCTGATGGAGCGGGTGACGATCCTGACCTCCGGCGAGCACTTCACACGCCGGCAGCTTCCGCTCGTGCGCTCCGCCGGATTCGAGATCGTCGAGACAGAAAGACTCAAGGCGGGCACGATCGAGCGGATCCGGGCGAAGAAGCAGTAGTGGTGGCTCCGACGGGCGTCGATCCCGTGACCTCACGATTTTCAGTCGTGCGCTCTACCAACTGAGCTACAGAGCCGTTCCGAGCGCGACCGCTCGAGAGAAGTCGAACCCTTGCGACCCTGACCGGACTTGAACCGGCGACCTCCGCCGTGACAGGGCGGCGCGCTAACCAACTGCGCTACAGGGCCATGCTTATGAAGTTGTGTGTTGAACAGTACTGCGTGACCCCAACGGGATTCGAACCCGTGCTGCCGCCGTGAAAGGGCGGTGTCCTAGGCCACTAAACGATGGGGCCAGGGCCGATGGATGCGCTAGCAACCGAGGGTCAAGCATACGGGCGGGGTGTCGAAAACTCCAATCAGCGGGATGCGGCGAAACGGCCAGAATGAACGGTGCGCTGCGCAGGTGGCGGGTTACGTTCAACCCGTCGTTGAGGCTTTCGGCGATGTGTTGCTAATGTGATTGATGTTACTTCTGTGATTCAGTGCGCATCAGTCGCGCCATCACGAGGAATTCGGGGAATCATGGGACGTCGTTCCGGCCGGGGGGCCACCAGCGCCAAGCGCTCGGGCATGAGCGCGCGCCTGCGATCCTCACGCATCGTCGCCCTCCTCCTGGCTCTGTCGATCCTGCCGCTCGCGGGCATCGTCAGCGCCGCGCCACAGGCCGTTGCCGCGACCGCCACCGACTACCCCAGCTGGGAAGACGTTGCCGCCGCCCAGCGCGACGCGAACGCCGCCGCGGCCAAGGTCGCCCAGATCAAGGCGCTGCTCGCGCAACTGCAGGCCGAGGTCGAGGCCACGCAGGCCGAGGCGATGGCCAAGGGTGCGATCTATGAGACGGCACAGGATGCCTTCGACACCCAGGCGGCGATCACCCAGAAGCTGCAAGACCAGGCCGACAAGGCGGCCGAGGAAGCGGCTGAGTCGAAGAAGCGCGCAGCCGCGATGCTCGCCGAACTCGGCAAGACGGGCGGCGGCGACCTCACCGCCAGCCTGCTAGCCAGTAGCCAGTCCGGCGACGCCGACAACCTGCTCTACCGCCTCGGCGCGATGGACCAGTACACGCAGCGCTCGCAAGACGTCTACACCGCAGCCGTGCAGGAGCAGAACAACGCCCAGTCGCTGAGCGACCAGGCCGAGGCGGCGCAGAAGAAGCTCGAAGAGCTGAAGGCCGTCGCGCAAGCCGCCTTCGAGGTCGCTCAGGCTGCCGCCCAGGCCGCGCAGGCGAAGCTCGAAGAGCAGCTCGCGAACCAGGCCGTGCTCGAAGCTCAGCTCGCCGTGCTGGTCGAGAAACGCCAGGCGACGCAGGCTGACTACATCAAGGGCGTCCGCGAGAAGTGGGGACCGAACGCCGGCGGCATCATCAGCGAGCAGGGCTTCGCCCGCCCGTCGAGCGGCTACGTCAGCAGCCCCTACGGCATGCGGTACCACCCGATCTACCACGAGTGGCTGCTGCACAACGGAACCGACATCGCCGGCCAAGGCTGTGGTGCTCCGATCTTCGCGGCACACGGTGGCACCGTCACCTATGCGGGGCCAAACGGCACGCTCGGCAACTACATCCAGATCGAACACGGCGACGGCACCTCGAGCGGGTATGGCCACATCATGCCGGGCGGCATCCACGTCTCCATCGGCCAGAACGTCGACCCGGGCCAGCCGATCGCGCAGGTCGGCACGACCGGTGCATCCACGGGCTGCCACCTGCACTTCATCATCCGCGTCGGGGGCAACCTCGTCGATCCGGTGCCTTTCATGAGCGCACGGGGGATCACCATTGCCTAGACGAGAGGCCCGCACGGCTCCCTGATGTCACCTCGCAGACGCCCCTGGGGGGCGGCGGCTGCAGCGTTCGTTCCTGCCGCACTCATCTTCGCGTTGGTCGTCCCGACCAGCGCCACTGCTATGCCCGCGGCGCCGATGCCCGACTATCCGACGTGGCAAGACGTGCAGGATGCGAAACGCAACCAGGCAGCGACGGCCAGCGAAGTCGCGCGCATCGAAGGCATCCTGACCGACCTGGAGGCGGAGGCCGCTGAGCTCGGCAAGACCGCCCAGATCAAGAGCGAGAAATACGCCGAAGCGCGAGACGACCTCGACGCGGCCACACAGAAGGTCGAGCGCCTCGGCGATCGCGCCGATGCCGCGCAGGAACGCGCCGACGAATCCGCAGCGCGTGCCGCACGACTGATCGCCCAGCTCGCCCGCACGGGCGGCGGAGACCTCACGCTCGGCCTGCTCATGGGGTCGGCGGACGACACCGATCAGCTGCTGTCGCGACTCAGCTCGATGAACCGGCTCACCGAATCGTCGGCCGACATTCTGAGTCGCGCCCAATTCGACCAGAACCTGGCGCGCTCCCTCGCCGCCGACGCGAAGGCGGCCGAGAAGGTGCGCAAGGCGCTCGCGAAGGACGCCGAGGACGCGCTCGCCGTCGCGCAGGCGGCATCTGACGCCGCCAACGCGCAGGTCGCCGAGCAGCAGGCGAACGCCGACCGGCTGTACGCACAGCTCGCGAGCCTGAAGAACACGACCGCGGCCGTGGAACGGGACTACCAGGAAGGTCTCACCGAGGCCCTCGAGCAGCAGCAGAACAATCCGCCCGCGCCTCCGCCGACCCCGCCCACCGGCGTCGACCCGACGCCGCCCGCCCCGGTCGGCTCGGCGGTCCAGCAGGCCATCGCATACGCCCGCGCGCAACTCGGTGAGCCGTACGCTTTCGGCGGAGCCGGCCCGAACTCGTGGGACTGCTCGGGTCTCAGCAAGATGAGCTACGCATCCGCCGGTGTCTATATCGGTACCCACTCGGTGAGCAACCAGTACGCCACGATGCGCGCGCAGAACCGTCTCGTGGGCCTCAACGCGCTGCAGCCCGGCGACCTGCTGTTCTACTCGTCAGGCGGCTCGACGTCGGGCGGTTTCTACCACGTCACGATCTACATCGGAGGCGGGCAGATGATCGAGGCGCCGCGTGCCGGCGTGCCCGTGCGCATCGCCGCGCTGCGGTACGGCGACCTGGTTCCGTACGCGGGTCGCCCCACGGGCTGACCCGCGCCAGTTACCCGTTGCTGACGCCACCCACGCGTGTGAGGCGTCAGGAACGGGCAAACAGCGGGGGAAGGTCAGTGCGCCGCGGGGGGCACGTACGCCTCGAACCCGCGGGCGAGGATCGCCTCGGCCTCGGCGGCGTTGCCCCAGCCCTCGGTCTTGACCCATTTGCCCGGCTCGAGGTCTTTGTAGTGCTCGAAGAAGTGCTCGATCTCTTTGCGCGTGAACTCGGGGATGTCGTCGACGTCTTGCACCCAGTCCCAGCGCGGGTCCTTCGCGATCACGGCGATGACCTTCGCGTCGCCGCCGCCATCGTCGGTCATGTTGAACACGCCGACCGGACGCACCGTCACGGCGCTCGTCGGGTACAGCTCGTACTCGAGCAGCACCAACACGTCGACGGGGTCGCCGTCATCGCCGAGCGTGTTCTCGAAGAAGCCGTAGTTCGTGGGGTAGCCGAACGCGGTGTAGAGCACCCGATCGAGGTGCAGGCGACCGGTCTCGTGGTCGACCTCGTACTTGACGCGGCTCCCCTTGGGGATCTCGATGACGGCTTCGTAGGCACCCATGGTCCTAACGTTAGTAGATGCCGGACCGCCCCCGATTGACGCCTGCGATCGCCGACATCCGGCGCGCGGTCCGTGAATCGCTGCCCCCCGAGGGACTCGTGCTGGTCGCGTTGAGTGGGGGGCCGGACTCGCTCGCGCTCGCCGCGGCGACCGCGTTCGAAGCGGCGGGACGGGTCGGCGCGGTGATCGTCGACCACGGGCTTCAGGATGCCTCCGCCGCGACTGCAGAGGGCGCGGCAGGGCAGGCGCGGGCGTTGGGGCTCGATCCGGTCAGGGTCGTGCGGGTCGAGGTCGGGACCGACGGGGGACCCGAGGCCGCCGCGCGCTCGGCGCGGTACGCGGCACTGGATGCGGCGGCCGCCGAGCTCGGCGCCGCGGCCGTGCTGCTGGGTCACACCCTCGACGATCAGGCGGAGACCGTGCTGCTCGGTCTGGCACGGGGATCGGGGGCGACGAGCCTGCAAGGCATGGCGCCGCAGACCGGACTGTATGCGCGGCCGCTGCTCGGCATCCGGCGCTCGACCACCGTGCAGGCCTGTGCAGACGCCGGGCTCGAGCCGTGGCACGACCCGCAGAACGACGATCCGCAGTTCACCCGCGTGCGGGTGCGGCGCACCGTGCTGCCCATGCTCGAGGCGGAACTCGGCCCCGGGGTCGCCGACGCCCTGGCCCGCACCGCCGAGCAGCTGCGTGAAGACGCGGAAGCGCTCGATCACATGGCCGACGAGGTGGCCGAAGAGCTCGTCGAGCTCGAGGAGGCCGGCGTCTCGCTGAGCGTGGCTGCGCTGGCGGCGAACCCGGCCGCCCTGCGGCAGCGGCTCATCCGCCTCGTGGCGGAGAGCGAGTTCCACATCGCGCTCAGCCGAACCCAGACGCTCGCCGTCGCCCGCCTGGTGACCGACTGGCACGGGCAGAAGGCCGTCGACCTGCCCGGTTTCACCGCCCAGCGTCGCGGCAATCGCATCCACCTCATCTCGTCGCAAGCGGGCGAGCTCACCGGGGTGAAGCCCCCGCACGATCACTAGCTGCGGGCCGCCCCACCGCCCTGCCGGGCGCTCGCCGGATATGTGCGGTTCTCTGCCCGTTCCAGCCGGGCGGCGGTACGCCACCCCCGGCTTCGGGCAGAATCGCCGTATGGATTCCGACGCCATCGCATCTGACCTCAGCGAGATCCTCTACACCGAAGACCAGATCCACGCCCGCATCGCCGAGCTCAGCCGGCAGATCGAAGTCGACTACGAGGGCAAACCGATCCTGCTGGTGGGGGTGCTCAAGGGCGCCGTGATGGTCATGTCTGACCTGGCGCGTGAACTGCGCAAACTCGATGTCGAGATGGACTGGATGGCGGTGTCGTCGTACGGCGCGAGCACGCAGTCCAGCGGTGTCGTCCGCATCCTGAAAGACCTCGACAGCGAGCTGCAGGGGCGTCATGTGCTGATCGTCGAAGACATCGTCGACTCGGGGCTGACGCTGTCGTGGCTGCGCGAGAACCTCGAAAGCCGTGGCCCGGCGTCGGTCGAGATCTGCGCCCTGCTGCGCAAGCCCGCCGCGGCGAAGGTCGAGATCGACGCGAAGTACGTCGGGTTCGACATCCCGAACGAGTTCGTGGTCGGCTACGGCCTCGACTTCGCCGAGCGCTACCGCAACCTACGCTCCGTCGCGGTGCTCGCCCCCCACGTCTACGCGTAGATCACGCCTGAGGCGAACACCCGGAACACGCCAAGGAACCGCGCGATAGCCTGACAGGCATCATGGATTTCAAGCGCATCTTCCGAGGCCCGCTCTTCTGGGTGCTGGCTGCGGGCATTCTCGTGTTCGTCGCCGTCCAGCTGCTGACGCAGTCGACGTTCCGCCAGATCACCACGCAGGAGGGGCTTGCGCTGCTCGACGGTGACACCGTCGTCTCGGCCAAGATCTTCGACGGTGAGCAGCGGGTCGACCTCACCCTCGACGCCGCGTACACGGCCGACAAGACCGACTACGGCAAGACGGTGCAGTTCTATTACGTCACCCAGCGCGGCACCGAGGTCGTCGCCGCGGTCACCGACAGCACGGCCGAGTTCGACGACCAGGCTCCGCAGTCCAACTGGCTGACCGGCCTGCTCAGCATCATCATTCCGCTGGTCATCATCGGCCTGCTGTTCTGGTTCATGCTCTCGAGCATGCAGGGCGGCGGCAACCGGGTCATGCAGTTCGGCAAGTCGAAGGCGAAGCTGGTCAGCAAAGAGACGCCGAAGGTCACGTTCGCCGACGTCGCGGGTGCCGAAGAGGCCGTCGAAGAGTTGCACGAGATCAAAGATTTCTTGAAAGAGCCGGCGCGGTTCCAGGCCGTCGGCGCCCGCATTCCGAAGGGCGTGCTGCTGTACGGCCCTCCCGGGACGGGCAAGACCCTGCTCGCCCGCGCCGTCGCCGGCGAGGCCGGGGTGCCGTTCTACTCCATCTCGGGGTCTGACTTCGTCGAGATGTTCGTCGGCGTCGGCGCCAGCCGCGTGCGCGACCTGTTCGAGCAGGCGAAGCAGAACTCCCCGGCGATCATCTTCGTCGACGAGATCGACGCCGTCGGTCGCCACCGCGGCGCCGGCCTGGGCGGCGGTCACGACGAGCGCGAGCAGACCCTCAACCAGCTGCTGGTCGAGATGGACGGCTTCGACGTCAAGACCAACGTCATCCTGATCGCGGCGACGAACCGCCCCGACATCCTCGACCCCGCTCTGCTGCGCCCGGGCCGCTTCGACCGCCAGATCGGCGTCGACGCCCCCGACTCGAAGGGTCGCCAGAAGATCCTCGAAGTGCACGCCAAGGGCAAGCCGATGGCCAAGGGCGTCGACCTCGAGGTGCTGGCGCGCAAGACGCCCGGCTTCACCGGCGCCGACCTGGCCAACGTGCTCAACGAGGCCGCGCTGCTCACCGCGCGCAGCAATGCGCAACTCATTGACAACCGGGCACTGGATGAGGCGGTCGACCGCGTCATGGCCGGCCCGCAGCGTCGCACGCGCATCATGAACGACAAAGAGCGGCTGATCACGGCCTACCACGAGGGTGGGCACGCGCTCGCGGCCGCGTCGATGCGCAACACCGACCCGGTCACGAAGGTGACGATCCTGCCGCGCGGACGCGCCCTCGGCTACACGATGGTGCTGCCGCTCGAAGACAAGTACTCGGTGACTCGCAACGAGCTGCTCGACCAGCTCGCGTATGCAATGGGTGGCCGTGTCGCCGAAGAGATCGTGTTCCACGACCCGACCACGGGTGCGTCGAACGACATCGAGAAGGCGACCGCGATCGCCCGCAAGATGGTCACCGAGTACGGCA
>JBDTQN010000117.1:0-7631 GCA_039932215.1 Pseudolysinimonas sp.
TTGTTCGGGATCTCGATGCCGATCGCGCTCTTGCCCGGGATCGGCGACAGGATGTTGACCTCGTTCGAGGCGACGGCGTACGACAGGTTCTTGGCCAGCGCCGTGACGCGTTCGACCTTCACCCCGTGGCCCAGTTCGACCTCGTAGCGCGTCACCGACGGGCCGCGGGTGAACCCGGTGACCTTCGCATCGACCTGGAACTGCCCGAGCACGCTGGTGATCGCCGTGATGACCTCGTCGTTCGCCGCGGTGCGGGCCTTGGGCGGGGTGCCGGGGGCGAGAACGGATGCTGCGGGCAGCCGGTATGGACGTCGCGTCGAGCTCGGCGCAGGACCGGCGGCGGGGGTCGGGAGTTCGGGCTGATAGGTCGGTTCGATCGGCGGGGTCTCGCCGGTGAATCGCTTGACGGCGTCTTCGGCCCGCGTCAGTTCTTCGAGCAGGTCGATGTCGTCGACGACCGGGTCGATGCGGTCGGTCACCTCGACGACAGGGGTGTCGAAGGCCTTCTCGCCGCCCTTGCGGCCGCGACGCCACCAGGGCATCGACGAGGCATCGTCGGGGTCGAAGCCGAGATCGCTGAGCGAACCGAACTCGGTCGTTGCCCCCGCCGCGGGCTTCTGGGTGCGCTCGGGCAATTCAGCACCGAACAGGTACGCGTAGAGCTCGCGCAGGCGCGCACCGATGCGGTTGGGCGGTGTCTTCGTGATGATGAAGAGCGAGAGCGCGAGACCGACGCCGGCGAGGACCACCGCCAGCCATTGCGCGCCGATCTGCGCGAAGAGCCAGGTCAGCATCCAGCCCACGACGCCGCCGCCGGCGGCAAGCGCCTTGGCTCCGGCGGCGGGCTCGGGCTGGCCACCGAAGACGTGGCAGAGCACACTGACGCTGCTCAGCAGGATCGCGCCGCCGATGCCGAGGCGGCCGTTGTCGTGGACGGTCGACGGATGGCGGAACAGCCAGACCGCGAAGATCAGCATGATGACGGGCAGGGCGAACGCCACCCGGCCGAACAGACCGCCGAAGGTGTAATTGTCGAGAGCGATCGCGACGTCTTGGTTGGGCGTGAACCATTCGACGATCGCGCCGGCGACCGCCAAAACGATGAGCAGGAACGGCACGCCATCTCGGCGCTCGTCTTTGGCCAGGGTCTCGCGGCCGAACAACCGGGCCGCGCCACCGACGACGTGCGCCATGCCCATCCAGCCGGCGGAGAACAGACCGGGCTCGTTGGCCGGGGCGTTCTTCGGCAGCCGCTTGGTCGGCTGGGTGCGTGAGCGCGACGACGATCCCCGCGTCGTCCCTGGTCGGGCGCGCGAGTTCGAAGACCGGGTGCTCGTGGCCATGCTGCGACGGTACCCGCGGGGTGCGGCAGAGCCGCGGAGCGACTCGCCCTACAGGCACCCGCCCGCGATGTTCTCGCTCGCCACCACGGTGAAGGTGGCCGTGCCCGCCACTGTTCCCCGCACGTACACGACGCGGTCGGTGACGCCCGCATCCCAATAGGCCGTGTCGAACAGGCCGCGTTCGCGCGCGATCTCGATCATCAGCGTGCCGTGCTCGTCGGCGACGGTGACGACGTCGGTCAGATCGAGGGTCGTGACGGTGGCCGAGGGGTAGGCGGCAGACACGTCGGCGGCCGTCGAGCCGATGCGGATCCCCGCGTCGGTCGGGATGTCGGGCGTGAACAGATCGATCCGGGTGAGAACGCCGTCGAGTACCACCACACCGAACATCGGCGTAGTGCTTCCGCCGTAGGCGGCGATCGGGCGTGGTCGCGACGCCTCCGGCGAGCCCACGGGCCAGAACTCGGCGCATGCGGCCGGGTCGACGGCAATCATCTGTGTCACCGGGTCGGTGCTCGGCGCGACGCCGAACTCCAGCGTCCCCATGCCCGAGGTGGTGAGGACGAGGTCGGCCGCTGCGGGCGCGGTCGGCTCGGGCGTCGGAGTGGGGGTCGGGGTCTCGGTCTCGCTCGCCGACGGCGCGGGACTCGCCTCGGGAGGCTCCCCACCGCATCCGGCCAGGAGCGCGAGCAGAACCAGCGGAATCGCAACGGCGGCAGCCTGACCTGACCTCATGTCGGCGAGCGTAACGTCAGTAACGGATCGCGTCGATGACTTTCACGCGGACAGCCACCAGTGCGGGCAGCAATCCCGCGAGCGCACCGACGGCTGTCGCCGACGCGAGGCCGATGAGTGCCGCCTCGATCGGGAACGCGGGCACGTCGTCGATACCGGACGCGACGAACGACGCCACCCACGGATTCTTGACCACGAGCACGGCGATCGCGACGCCCGCGATCCCGGCGACGACGGTCGCGACGACGCTTTCCATCATCACGGCGAAGAACACCCGGCCGGCGGTAGCTCCGAAGCTGCGCCGGATGCCGATCTCGCGAATGCGATGACGCACCGTCACCAGCGAGATGTTCACCAGCCCGAGCGCTCCGAGCAACAGGATCAGGATCGCCACCCCGGTGACCAGCAACTTGACGAACAGCAGCGGATCCTCGGAGGTGAACGAGAGGTAGTCGCTGCGGAACACGTCCGTCTGCCACTCCGGGCCGAGGGCACCGGCGACGTCGCGCTGAATGAGCAGTGTCAGTTCGTCGGCCAGCTCCGGCGGCACCCACGCCTCGTAGCTCGGATAGGTCTGGCTCTTCTGAGCCTCATCGGCGATGCGGTCCCACGCGCCGGTCAGCACGTACATCGTCGGGTAGTCCTCGAAGGGGCCCGACGGCGTGACTCCCGTGATCACCGCGGTCGTCGGCGAGACACCCGGCAGCATCACCGTCGGATGCGTCGAAAGCGGGGGCGCGCCGAGCAGATCCCAGAACGATTCGTTCACGATCACGGCGGGCGCCAGCCGGTCGGAGTCGGTCGCCGTGAACCACTCCCCCTCGGCGACGCGCACCCGGTGCATGACGCCGAACTCCTGGTCGACCACCTGCGTCTGCACGTCGCGCACACCGTCGGGGAACTGGATCTGCAGGTTCCCGTACGCATTGCGGCTCGCGTAGGTGATGCCGTACCGGTCCATCGCCGTGTCGAAGGCCTCGTTCAACAGTTCGGCGTCGGGCGTCTCGCCGGTCAGGGGATTGTAGGTCGACACCGAGAGCAGGGCCGGCCGGCCGGACTGCCGCTCGAGCGTCTCGATCTGCGACTGCTCGGCGATCGCGCCCAGCGCCACGATCCCGGTGAGCGCGGCCACTGCGACGGCCACACCGATGAGGCTGAGCAGCACCCGCGTGCGATGGATCCGCAACTCGGCCCAGGCTTCGACCACCGAGCCGACCAGGCCCGTCCAGACGCGCATCAGAGCGTGCCGACCTGCTCGGCGAGCGTCAGCACCCGGTTGACGTCGACGGGCGTGAGGACGCCGCGGTCGAGCCGGTAGTGCCGGCGAGCGAGCGCGGCGACGTTCGGGTCATGGGTGATCGTGATCAGAGCGGCGCCCGAGGATTCGGCGACGTCGTCGAGCAGCTTCATCACGGCGGCCCCGGTGTCGATGTCGAGCGCGCCGGTCGGCTCGTCGGCGAGGATCAGCCGCGGGCCCCGCACCAGCGCACGTGCGATCGCGACGCGCTGCTGCTCGCCGCCCGACAGTTGTTCGGGCATCGATGCCAGGCGCGACCCCAGGCCGACCTTGTCGAGCATCTCGGCGGCGATGCGCTCACGCCGCCAGAACTGCTTGCCCTGCGCGTACAGGAGCGGCGTCATCACGTTCTCGAGCGCCGTGCGACCGCCCAGCAGATTGAACTGCTGGAAGATGAAGCCGATGTCGGTGCCCCGGCGCCGGTCGCGCTCACCCCCGGTGAGCTTCTCGAGCGGGACGCCGTCGAAAGTCAGTGTTCCGCTGGTCGGGGTGTCGAGAAGGCCGAGGAGGTTGAGCAGGGTCGATTTGCCGCTTCCGGAGCGGCCCACGACGCTGACGTGGTCGCCGACCGCCACGTCGAGATCGACACCGCGCAAGATCTGCAGGGGTTCGGCATCCGGGAGTTCGACTGTGCGGGTGACGCCCCGCAACTGCAGCAGCGTCATTTCGCCGGCTCGATGATGAAGCCGCCGTCCGGCCCCAGCGGATCGCCTTCGCCGGCCGAGGCGCCCGGAACGAACTGCAGCACCAGTTCGCCCTCTTCGAGACCGTCGGTGATCTCGACGTTGACGCCGTCGTTCAGGCCGAGCGTGACCGACCGCTCCTCTTGCTCACCGTCGGGGCCGATCACATAGACCAGGCCGGTGTCGGCGGCGCCCTGCACCGCGGTGAGCGGAACCGTCAGCACGTCTTCGGCGATGCCGCCGGCGATCGTGAGGTCGGCGACCAGACCCGAGAAGACCCGAACGTCGGCCGGGACGGCGCAACGCACCGTCGTTGTCGATCCGGCGTCGCCACCGTCTCCCCCGTCGCCGCCGCTGCCGGAACCCGGAAGCGGCGTGACGATCGTGAGTCCGGAACAGGTGAACGGAGCCGGTCCGCCCTGCACGGCGACCTGAGCCTCGGTCGGCTGCTCGGTGAGCCGGTACAGCTGCTCGGGCGAGATCGTCGCTGTCACGCTGAACGTCTGCGGGGCGACCTGCCCGATCGTGTCGCCGATCGCGATGGTCTGCCCGACCAGCAGGGTGAACGACGACAGGATGCCGGCGGCGCCCGCCGTGATCGTCTGCGTCTTCGTGTAGGGGGTGCCGTTCGAGTTCACCAGTTCGGCACGCACCACGGCGATCGCGGTATCCGGTGCCACGCCGGTGCCCTGGCCGACCAGCACCTGACGCACCTCACCACCGAACGTCGCCTTCACCGGCACTGCGGCGTTCGCGCTCACCGCGCCGGTCAGCACGACGTCGTTCTGGATGGTGCCGACGGTCACGGGAACCTGCGGTTCGACGATCTCGCCGGTCGGGGACTCGGACCCCTGCTCGACCGGGTCGGCGAAGAACGCCAGCTTCACGAGGGCCGCAGCGATGACGGCGAAGACCAGGATGCGCAGGATCGGGAAGACCCATTTGCGGGCAATACTCACGGTGACAGCCAATCAGAGGGGACGAACAAGTCGTACCCAACGCTTCCAGGCAGTTGGACGTCGGTCGTCAGTCGTGAGGACTACTTACGCCTCGATCACCACGGGGATGATCATCGGGCGGCGGCGGTGCTGGGTGTTGACCCAGCGTCCGACGACCCGGCGGATCACCTGCTGGAATCCCTGCGCGTCACGCGTTCCGTTCTGCGAGGCCTCGCTCAGGGCCGCCACCACCTGCGGGAGGACGTCGTCAAAGACGCGCTCGTCTTCCGCGAATCCACGAGCCTGGATCTCGGGCCCGACGATGACGCGGCCGGTCTGCTTGTCGATCGCGACGAAGATCGAGATGAAGCCTTCTTCTGCCAGGATGCGGCGGTCTTTGAGGTCGGCATCGGTGATCTCGCCGACGGTCGAGCCATCGACGTACACATAGCCAAGGTCGAGCTGCCCGACCACCCGTGCGTGACCGTCTTTCAGGTCGACAACGATGCCGTCGTCGCCGATGATCGTGCTCGACTCCGGCACGCCGGTCTCGATCGCCAGCGCCGCGTTCGCGGTGAGGTGCCGGTACTCGCCGTGGACGGGAAGCACGTTGCGGGGCCGCAGGATGTTGTAGCAATAGAGCAACTCGCCGGCGGCCGCGTGGCCGGAGACATGCACCTTCGCGTTGCCCTTGTGCACCACCTTCGCGCCCAGCTTGGTGAGGCCGTTGATGACGCGGTAGACGGCGTTCTCGTTGCCGGGGATGAGGCTCGAGGCCAGGATGACGGTGTCGCCCTCGCCGATCTCGATCTGGTGCTCGAGGTTCGCCATGCGCGCCAGCACGGCCATCGGCTCGCCCTGCGAGCCCGTGCTCATGTAGACGACCTTGTCGTCGGGCAGGTCGAGCGCCTTCTTGAGGTCGACGAGTACGCCGTCGGGGACCTTCAGGTATCCGAGTTCGGTGGCGATGCCCATGTTGCGCACCATCGATCGACCGACCAGGGCGACGCGGCGTCCGTTGGCTTCCGCGGCATCCAGAACCTGTTGCACACGGTGCACGTGGCTCGAGAAGCTGGCGACGATCACGCGCCGCTTGGCCTTCGCGATCACACTCTCGAGCACCGGGCCGATGTCGCGCTCGAGCGCGGTGAAGCCGGGGACGTCGGCGTTGGTGGAGTCGGGCAGGAACAGGTCGACGCCCTCTTCACCGAGGCGAGCGAAGGCGCGCAGGTCGGTGATGCGTTCGTCGAGCGGCAGCTGGTCCATCTTGAAGTCGCCGGTGTGCAGCACGAGCCCGGCGGGTGTGCGGATCGCGACCGCGAGCGCGTCGGGGATCGAGTGGTTGACGGCGACGAACTCGAGGTCGAAGTCGCCGAACTTCTCGCGGTCGCCCTCGCGCACGTTGACCGACTTCGGCGTGATGCGGTGCTCTTTGAGTTTGGCCTCGATGAGCGCGAGGGTCAGGGTCGAGCCGATCAGCGGGATGTTCTGCCGCAGCTTGAGCAGGTACGGCACGGCGCCGATGTGGTCTTCGTGTCCGTGCGTCAGCACGATGCCGACGATGTCGTCGAGCCGATCGCGGATCGGAGTGAAGTCGGGCAGGATCAGGTCGACACCGGGCTGGTGCTCTTCGGGGAACAGGACCCCGCAGTCGACGATGAGGATTTTGCCCTCGTACTCGTACGAGGTCATGTTGCGGCCGATCTCGCCGAGTCCCCCGATGGGGATGACGCGGAGGGTTCCGGGCGCGAGTGCGGGTGGGTCGAAAACGTCTGAACTGGGCAAGAGATTCCTAGCGAGTGGTGCCCGCGACCTTCGGGAGTGCACCGCCGGCGGCGGCATTGCGGTCGGGGCGGAAGTTGGAGAAGTCCACGCCGGGGACGTGGTCGACGAGCGCGAGCTCGTCTTCGATGAGGGCTGCCTCGGACTCCTCGGGTCCGACGAGCGGCAGGCGGACACGCGGGCTGGAGATGCGCCCGAGGCCGTGCAGGATGTACTTCGCGGCGACCGTACCGGGGACGTGCGTCATGGTCGCCCGCACGAGCGGTTCGAGTGCCCGGTGCGCCGCGGTGGCGGTCGCGAGGTCGTTGGCGTTGACCGCATCGACGATGGTGCGGTACGGCTCGGGCGCGATGTTCGCGGTGACGCCCACCAGGCCGGTCCCGCCGATCGCGAGGGTCGGAAGCGCGTTGGCGTCGTCGCCCGCGAAGTAGAGCAGATCGGTCTGGTTGAGTACACGGCTGACCTCGCTGAGGTCGCCTTTCGCGTCTTTGACGCCCCGGATGTTGGGGTGCTTCGCCGCGCGCAGGATCGTCTCGTATTTGATCTCGACGCCGGTACGGCCGGGGATGTCGTACAGCAGCACGGGGAGGTCGGTCGCGTCGGCGATCAACCGGAAGTGCGTGAGGATGCCGGCCTGAGTGGGCTTGTTGTAATACGGCGTGACGATCATGACGCCGTCGGCACCGGCCTGCTCGCTGTGCTTGTACAGCTCGATGGCGTGCGCGGTCTCGTTGGACCCGCCTCCGGTGATGATCTTGGCCCGGCCGTTCGCGACCTTCTTGGCGACCTCGACGAGCTTGACCTTCTCGGGGTCGGTGAGAGTGCTGGTCTCACCGGTGGTGCCGGTGACGAC